>CAVHUN010000042.1:0-13606 GCA_963639175.1 uncultured Prevotella sp. | reverse complement strand
ATCAAAAGCTCATGGTGATATTTTAAAATTAGTTGGTAAAAAAATAGATGCATCTAAGTTGATATTATTACCAACAGACTGTTCGTTTTTAAAAGAATGGAAGAATTTTGATTCTTCAAGTATTTTATCTACTTCTTTAAGATTAGAAATTTTAGAAGAATTTAAAAAGCATAATAAAAACGTCGAAATTTCTAAAATAGAAATAGAAAAGATAACATCTAAAACATATTTAAGTTTGAAATATCTTCAAAATGAATATAAAGATTATAATTTGTATTTTATTGTAGGATCAGAAAAATTAAACGAATTAGAAAGATGGTATGAAATTGATAATTTGTTAAAAGAGTTTAAAATAGTAGTTGTAAGAAGAAATAATTCTAATTTGGATTTATTAATTAAAAATAATAAATTAATAGAAAAATACAAAGATAGTTTTATTTTCTATAATTCTAAAAAATATTATCAAGATATATCTTCTACAAAAATTAGAGAATTAATAAAAGAGAACAAATTTGAAGAATTAAATGAATACACATATAACTATGTTATTAAGATACTAAAAAAAGGAGTAAGTTATGAAATCTAAATATGGATATTATAAAGTAAGCACAGCTAATTTTAAAATAAATGTTGGTGATGTAAATAAAAACTATCTTCAAATTGCTTCTTTAATTGATAAAGCTAGCCAAAATAATGTTAATGTGTTAGTTTTCCCAGAATTATGTTTAACTGGTTATACTTGTAATGATTTATTTTTTTACAAAGAATTGTATTTAGAAACTGAAAAAGCCATCTCTAAATTAATCGAAATTGTCCCTGAAAATATGATTGTCTTTGTAGGTGGTCCTTTATATTATTTAGATAAAATATTCAATGTTTCTTATGTTTTAATAAAAAATAAAGTGATCGGTATTACTTGTAAGACATTTTTACCTAATTACAAAGAATTTTATGAAAAAAGATGGTTTACTAGTTATTTAGAAGTAAATTTTAATCAAGTGGAATTTTTAAATCAAATTGTTCCATTTGGCAATGACTTGATATACGATTTTGGTCAATTAAAAATCGGATGTGAAATATGTGAAGACATGTGGGTAATTAATTCACCTAATATTTATTATTCGTTAAATGGCGCTAATTTAATAGTTAATTTATCGGCTTCAAATGAAGTTATTTCTAAAAAAGAATATAGAGAAGAACTAGTGAAAATGACATCTAGTAAAGACTATGTAGGTTATGTGTATTGTTCTAGTGGAATAGGTGAATCAAGTCAAGATTTAGTTTTTTCAGGTCATCAAATCATTTATCAATGTGGCAGCTATGTTAATAGCAGTTACGATGTTAAAAATGATTTAACTATTGGAATAATTGATGTTGAAAGAATAGATAATGATAGACAAATATTTAAGTCTAGTTTTGAAGGTGGAGTAAATAAAGTCTGTAGATTTATAAAAATAGAAAATGATAATGTAATTGAATTATTACCAAATAAAGTCGATGCTTATCCATTTGTTTTAAAAGATGATTCTAAAAGAATACAAAGATCTTTAGAAATTATTGATTTACAGGCTAAAGGGCTAGCAAATAGATTAAATAATATCAACATGAAAAATGTTGTAATTGGAGTAAGTGGGGGATTAGATTCTACTTTAGCTTTAATTGTTATTTATCAAGCTTATAAAATGTTAGGATTACCATTTAGTAATATTCATTGTTTATCTATGCCTGGGTTTGCTACTACTAAATTGACATTTAATAACGCAAAAAAATTAATTGAATTAATCGGTGGAACATATAAACAAATCGATATTAAAAAAGCTTGTAAACAACATCTTTTAGATTTAAATCATCCACTTGATTTATATGATGTTACATATGAAAATGTCCAAGCAAGAACAAGAACTCAAATATTGATGGATTATGCAAATAGCATTTCTGGAATAGTAGTTGGAACAGGAGACTTATCTGAACTAGCTTTAGGATTTGCAACATATAATGGGGATCATATGTCAATGTATGGAGTCAATTGTTCTATTCCTAAGACATTAGTTAAATTATTAGTTTCTGATTATGGTAAAGAAAACAAAGAATTTAAAAAGGTATTAGATAGTATTGTTTCTACTCCTATATCTCCTGAATTAGTGCCTTCTAAAGATGGAAAAATATCTCAAAAAACTGAACAAATAATTGGTAAATATGATTTGCATGATTTCTTCTTATTTAATTTTAATAGATATAATTTCTCAAAAGAAAAGATATATCAACTAGCTTGTATTGGTTTTTCTAATTTAGACAAAGAATATATTAAGACTACATTAGATACATTCATGAAAAGATTTTTTACAAATCAATTTAAAAGAAGTTGTTTACCTGATGGAGTAAAAGTAGGATCAATTTGTTTATCTCCTAGAGGCGATTTTAGAATGCCTTCTGATTTATCTAGTTATAATTCAATTAATAAAAAGGAAGATTAATCTTTTAAAGCTGTTATAGGGAAGATATAAACGCCATCTTTATTCTTATAAGCGGAATTTCCTATACCATATATTACGCATTTAATTAGTGGTGGCTTTCCACCACTTTTTTCAATTTCATTACAAATTTTAACTAAATTAGCTGCTCCTTCTTCAGCTTTATTTAGTCCAAGTTTTATTTCTATTGCTATATAGTTTCCATCTTCTAATTCAATAATGGAATCTATTTGGTTTCCTTTATAATCTTGATAATGATATAGTTTAGCTTTCATAGCTTGAGCATATATAAATAAATCTCTTTCCACAAGACTTTCAAACATAAAACCGAAAGTATTTAAATCGCTAAATAATTTCTTAGGAGTTAGTTTTAACATTGCACAAGCCATGCTAGGGTCGCTAAAATGTCTTTTCTCCATTTGCTTTACTCTTAATGAAGAACGTATATTTGGTGAAAAAGGTTCTTGATTATTAAATAAGAACATTCTATTAAAAGCGCCGAGGTATTTACTAAGGTGTTTTATCAACTATATTGTTTATAAATATAACTTTTTGAATTGATATTGTTTGATTAATGATATGGCAAACTGACCAACTTTTTCAGGTTTGATTGACCAATATTTTTGAATTGTTGAAGTGGTAACCTAAAAGTAGACACATTGAATGAACTTATATATCTATTAATCTATAAGATAGATATATTTAATAATTAACAATTATGGTAAAATATAAAGGATTTAAAAAATTATTTAGATTTAAAAAAGAAGGTAAAGTATGGAAAATAGTGGATTTAGTAATAATTTGAAAAAAGGATGGGAATTTTTTTGTTCAGCTTTTAGTGATTTCTATGTTGAATCTACTTCCAAAATATCTTATTTTTTCCATAATTTTAAACAATGTATGGTTGATTTTTATAATCGCTTAAAAAAATCAGATAGTTTTAAAGTGTTTGGATTAGCTTTAATAGTAGCTTTTGCTTCTTATTTCTATGTTTTAATTACTCAACATTTTACCACTCCAATTAATGGTGATTATCAGCTTCAAGGTATGACTTTTATTTATAATGGCTATGATGATTGGCATTACTTTTTTAAGACAGGGCAATTTATTGAGTGGGATACTTCTGGTTTAATTGGGGTATCTAGTATTAATGCTTATTCATTCTATTATTTATTTGATCCTTTCTTTTTGATTTTATTGATATTTCCTAGAAGCTTTTTGTTACAAGCTCAAGCTATAGTAAGTTTATTTAAATTAGCCTTTGCTGCTTTGTTTTTCTATTATTATTTAGGAAGTTTTAAAATTAGTAAAGGAACAAGAAAAATAGGTGCAATTAGTTATGCTTTTTGTGGTTGGGGATGGTTCTATTTATGGTTCTTCCATTTCCAAGAAGTTATGACATTTTTACCTTTAATGTTACTTGGAATTGAAAAGATATTTTCTAAAAAAGATATTAGAATGTTTATCTTAGGCTCATTTTTAATGGGATGTACTAATTTCCAATTCTTTGCAATTAGTTTAATGTGTTGTTTTGTTTATGCAATGTTTAAATGGTTTGCAACTATTAAAACTAGAGATACTAAGTCTAATTGCTCAATTTTAGGATTAGGGGTATTAGCTTTTATTCTTGGTATTGGAACTACAGCTTTTATATTAATTCCTAACTATATTTCCATTAAATCTATGCCTAGAGTTGCAACTGCTAGCTACTTAGATAATATTAAAAACGCTACTGAAACAATCGATAAATTAAAGCTGATATTCACTTGGGGTGATTATTATTCATATAAGAGTTTATATCCTTTAGTTTCTACTTTAATTATCAATACCAATTCATTTTCAACTACATTATTTAGTTGCTCTGGTTATGATAATGTCGGTATAAATATGTACATTTATGCTCCATTAGTTTTAATGTTAATTCCTAGCTTATTAGATTCAATTAAGAAAAAGAAGTGGTCTCATGTTGTTGGTTTTGTCTTAATGGTAATTTGCTTAGAAACTCCATTTATTTATTATTTATCTGGTTTATTTGCTAACGCATATGGTAGATGGATAATATTTGCAATTGCAATGATGGTTTTGTTTGTCTGTTTGCACTTTGATAATTTAAAGAAAATGCCAAAATGGTATGTAGTTGCTAGCTATTTTATTGTTAATGGATTATTGACTTTATTAGTTATTAAAACTAAAAAGATTGCTTATGAAGGTGCATATAATTTAAATAGTTGGGAAAGTTATTATAATTACGCAGTTATTTATCAATTTATTTTCTATGCTATTGTCGCTTTATTTTTATACTTTAGATGCACAGCTAAAACCTTTAAGAAAGAGACTTTATATTTAGTCGCTTTAGAAGCAGTGATTATGGGAAATGTCTCAGTTAATGGTCAAGGCTTTTCTTCTTATCAATCTAGCTTATTTGGTGGACATGATAATACAGTTCAACAAACTGAAATTATTTCAGAATTAAATAAATACGACACTTCTTTATTTAGAGTAATGAACACTCAAATGACTCGTTCTCAACCAAATTTATCAATGGTTGAAGGATATAATGGTGTTGGATTATTCTGTTCAGTTTATAATTATGAAACTGAAGATTTCTTCAACTGGTCAAAAGTCTCTTATTCAGGGGGATGGACATTAGGAATTCATGAAAAGAGAATGAACTTAGATTCATTTTTAGGAGTTAAATATTATTTAGTTAAAAAAGATGATAACAATGTTCCATTTATAAACAAGATGTTTACAGATGTAACTAGCTTAGAAGATGTTCCTAGTAGTTTAAAAAATGCTATCAATAATTCAAATTTCAAATTATATAAGAATAATTATTTTGTAGATTTAGCTTTTAGCTATGATACATATATGCCATCTACTTATTTTTCAAGTGGATATGACACTAATGATAACGAAATTAATTATTTAAGACACGCTATTATAGATAAGACTTATTATAATGAACACAAAGATGAATTTGATAAGCTAGCTGATTCTGATATTAATTTAGTCTCTAAAGATGGTTCAAAGATTGTTAATTCAAATGATGGATTAAGAACTTGTTATTATTACACTAACTGGGATTCACCTTCTGATGGTGGAAAAATTAGAACTATTTCTTCTAATTATTCTGATAAATATGTAAATGAAAAGATTCAAGAATATTTAGCAGGTGATTCTACTGCTTTAGATGATTCTAAATTAAACAACAATACTCATTATGATAATGAACCTATTAAATATCCTTTATATACAATCAAAAATTATGTTGATTATATAAAGAGTCCTTCTTCTTATTCTAAAGATTCTGATGAATATAGATCTCAATATGAATATTACAAAGATTCAAATGGTAATTATTCAGGTAGATTATCATATTTAGGAATTTATCCAGCTGATACTTATCAAACATCTGGTCAAAATTTGTCTTACAATTCTAAAATTGTTTCTTATATAAGCACCTCATATGAAGAAAATGAATATGGTGTTACAATGCCAAGTTTAGATATTGTTGGAAATAATAGAAAAGAAGATGTGACTAGTGATAATCCTTATTATGTATCTGTCAATTCTAAGTTTGGATATAATATTGATTTTGCTTTATATAATTATGATGAAGAAAATGAAAATATGTTAGATAAGACAACAACACCTTGGCCAACTTATAATTATTTAAAAATCACTCATGATCAACATATGCAAAATAATTATGCTAAAAGTGGTGACTGGAAAAAATCTAGAGGTTTTTACACAACTAAACCAGTTAGATTAATTGTTGGTACATTAAAAGAAACTTTAGGTAATAAAAATAACTCAAATCAAAATACTTATGTCACAATTAATGTTGAATCTATTGGATATGAAAGCTTTAACACTTTCAAAACTGATATAGATAAGCAACTTGAGAATCAAGTTAATGTTACATATAAAGATGCAAATTCATTTAAATATACATCTTCTTATTCTAAAGATAAGATAGTAGTTTTAAATGTCCCTTATGATACAGGTTGGTCTTTATATAAGACATATACAAATGAAAATGGTGAAAAAGTAAAAGAAAAAGTCAATTACTTTAAAGGACAAGGTGGATTTATTTCTTATATTGGAAATAAAGGTGAAATTAATTATGAATTAACATATAAAACACCTGGTTATAATATTGGTAAAGTCATCGCCTTTGGTTCTATTTCTTCTTCTATGTTAATTTATGGACTTTATTACAATTTAGGAGTTGAAAAGAAATACTTAGATAAATATCTTATAAATAATCTTTTGAAAGGTAAGTAGCTTATTTGATTTTGTTTAATTTTTATAATTAAATATATAATGGCAATTTTAAAAGATATTGAAAGGGATAAATTAATATGGATTATGTAATAAATAGATTAGAAGTCATGGACAAAAGACTTCAAGATATAGATGAACAATTAGCTCAAATTAGCGATTTTGCTCAAGCTAAAAAATTAAATCAAGAAAGAGCTAATTTAGAAGAAAGCGTCATGCTATATAGAGAATATAAAAAAGTAGATAGCGATTTAAATGACGCAAAGATAATGTGTGAAGATCAAGATAAAGAAATCGCTGAATTAGGTGAATTAGAAGTAGCTAGATTAGAAGAATTAAAGGCTCAATTATATGATAAGATTCAAATCTCTTTACTTCCAAAAGATGCAAATGATGATAAAAACATCATTATGGAAATTAGAGGCGCAGTTGGTGGAGATGAAGGAAATATCTTTGCAGGTGACCTTTATAGAATGTATTTAAAATACGCTGATAAAAAAGGATGGAAAGTTAAATTATTAGATGAATCTCCTACTTCTTTAGGTGGCTTTTCTATTGTTTCTATTATGATTCAAGGAAAAGGCGTTTATTCAAGATTAAAATTTGAATCAGGTGCCCATAGAGTTCAAAGAGTTCCTATTACAGAAAAATCAGGTAGATTACAAACATCTACTGCTACTGTATTAGTCATGCCAGAAACTAAACAAGAAGATGTCGTAATTAATCCAGCTGATTTACAAGTAGATACATATAGATCTCAAGGTGCTGGTGGACAAAACGTTAATAAAACTGAATCAGCAGTTAGAATTACCCATGTTCCAAGTGGAATTGTTGTCACATGTCAAATTGAACGTTCTCAAATTCAAAATAGAGAAATCGCTATGGGAATGTTAAGAGCTAAATTAAAAGCCAAGATGGATGAAGAACAAAATGCCAAGATTGGTCAAGAAAGAAAATTAAAAGTTGGTACTGGTGAACGTTCTGAAAAGATTAGAACTTATAACTACCCACAAAATAGATGTACCGATCATAGAATTGGCTATACAGTTAATAATTTAGATAGAATTATGGAAGGCGATTTAGATAATTTACTAGATGCTTTACAAACCGAATATCAAAAAGATTTAATTTTACAGGCTGGAAAAAATGATTAATTCAAATACATTGTTAACTCAACTTAGAGGATTAGGAGTAAGTGAAGCTGATATAAAAGATTTATTTACTTACAGATATAAAATAGATTATAACCAAGTCTTATTAGGTAGATTATATATGCTAGATAATAAAGCAGAAGATGACTTAAATTTGATTGCGAGTGATTTTCCTATCGCTTATATTATTGGCTTTGTAGAATTTTATGGTTTAAAAATTAAAGTTAATCAAAACGTTTTGATTCCTAGACCAGAAACTGAAGAATTGATGAATATAATTTATAAAAATCAAGCCAAAACTATGATTAATTCTTGCTTAGATATATGTTCAGGGTCTTCTTGTATTGGTTTAAGTTTAAAAAAGATGTTCCCAAATGCAAGTGTGTATTGTGGAGATATTTCTTATCAAGCTTTATTAGTTGGTCAACAAAATGCTGAACTTAATAAACTAGAAATCAATTTAGCACAAACGGATTATTTTAATTATTTTATCAATCATAAAATGACATTTGATTTAATAGTTGCAAATCCTCCTTATATTAAACAAGGGGAAATATTAGATGCTTCTTTAGCTTTTGAACCTAGTATTGCTTTATATTCAGGAAATGATGGTTTAACTGCATTTTATAATTTGTTCTTACATTTAAAAGAAGTTTTAAATCCTCATGGAGTAGCTTATTTTGAAATGGAGGCTAATAATTCTACTGAAACTGTTTTGTTAGCTAGGGAATTATTAAAAGAATACGATATTCAAATAATAAAAGATTTATCTAATAAAGATAGATTCTTGAAAGTTTATAAAAGATCATTGTAAATAAAAACGTAGTCTTATTTATTTAGGACTACATTTTTGATTGTTAAGATAATTTGATTATTTAGCTTCATCATAGGCTCTTTTAAAAGCTATGACTTTTGTAATACTAGGAATAAATGTGTAATAAATAGGAATAATTAATAATATTGCCCAGTAAGGATGCCACAATTTAAAATAAGCACCTAAGAAGAAATAAACTGATATACAAATAATCCAAATAGGAAAGCTAGAAATAGATTTAGAACCAAAAAATCTAATAAATTCTCCTGGTATTAATCCAAAAAAGAATAAAAACCAGTAGATAGAAGCTCCATTTGGAACACTTACAACAATTATGATGTAAGCAATTAAGACAGCTATTAAAAATATGGAATCGACTAAGCTAGCTAGTGAGTTATAAAATTTCTTTCTTTTCTTTTCAAGATTGTTTTTACTTTTTGGCTCAATAATTATTGAATCATCTTGTATTTTAATAGGCATAAAGGACCTCCTTTTTTAATTAATTGCCTTTATTATAGTATAAAAACTTATAAAAAATTTCACTTATACAATTTATTGTATAAAAAAAGTTGTCTATCTTTTAAAAATTGATTTATAATTATAAGGTACTTAAGGAGGAATTTAATAAGTATGGCTATTAAAGTCGCAATTAATGGATTCGGAAGAATCGGACGTCTTGCATTTAGACAAATGTTTAGAGCTGAAGGTTATGAAATTGTTGCTATCAACGATTTAACAGAACCTAAGATGTTAGCTCACCTTTTAAAATATGATTCAGCACAAGGAAGATATGCTCTTGCTGATAAAGTATTTGCAAAAGAAGATTCAATTGTAGTTGATGGTGAAGAAATCAAAATCTACAAAGAAAAAGATGCTAATAACTGCCCTTGGAAAGCATTAGGTGTTGATGTTGTCTTAGAATGTACTGGTTTTTATACATCCAAAGAAAAAGCCCAAGCTCATATCAATGCTGGTGCAAAGAAAGTAGTTATTTCTGCTCCTGCTGGTAAAGATTTACCTACAATCGTCTTCGGTGTTAACGAAAAAGAATTAAAGGCTGATGATCAAATCATCTCCGCAGCTAGCTGCACAACAAACTGCTTAGCTCCTATGGCTAACAATTTAAATAAACTTGCTCCAATCGTAAGTGGTATTATGACAACAGTTCACGCTTACACTGGTGACCAAATGGTTCTTGATGGACCTCACAGAAAAGGTGATTTAAGAAGAGCAAGAGCTGCTGCTGAAAACATCGTTCCTAACTCTACAGGTGCTGCTAAAGCTATCGGTTTAGTTATTCCTGAATTAAATGGAAAATTAATCGGTTCTGCTCAAAGAGTTCCTGTTAAGACTGGTTCAACAACAATCTTAGTCGCAGTTGTTAAAGGTAAAGATTTAACTCCTGATGTTATCAATAGCTACATGAAAGAACACACAAATCAATCATTCGGCTACACAGAAGAACCTTTAGTTTCTAGCGATATCATCGGTATTACCTATGGTTCATTATTTGATGCCACTCAAACAATGGTTTCAAAGATTGATGATGATACATATCATGTTCAAGTCGTTTCCTGGTATGATAATGAAAACTCTTATACCAGCCAAATGGTCCGTACCATCAAATACTTTGCTGAATTAAACTAATTTAATTATTAAATTCAAAAAGGGCCCTATTTATAAGGCCCTTTTCTATCTTAAAGGAGAAAAAAATGAAAAATTCAATTGAAAATTTAACATCTATTAAAGGTAAAAAGATTATTGTTAGAGTAGATTTCAACGTTCCATTTAAAGAAGATGGTTCTATTAGAGATAACAATAGAATAGTTGCTGCTTTACCTACAATCAAAGATTTAATTTCTAAAGGTGCTAAAGTCATCTTAATGTCTCATTTAGGTAAGATCGATTTCAAAAAGTCACCTGAAGATATTGAAAAAGCTAAAAAGAAGAACAACATGGCTCCTGTTAGCAAAGCTTTGAGTGAATTATTAGGACAAGAAGTTGTCTTTGTTAATGTCACAAGAGGCAAAGAACTTGAAGATGCAGTTAGTAGCTTACAAGATGGTCAAGTTTTATTAGTTCAAAATACAAGATATGAAAAAGGTGAAACTAAAAATGATCCTGAATTAGCTGCTTATTGGGCAAATCTTGGTGATGGCTTTGTTATGGATGCTTTCGGTTCTGCTCATAGAGCTCACTGTTCTACAGTTGGTATTCCTTCAATCTTAGAAAAAGAAGGCAAACCAGTTGCAATGGGTTATTTAGTTGCAAAAGAAGTTAAAGCTTTATCAAGATGTGTATCTGTTGAAGATAGTCAAAGACCATATGTCGCTATTTTAGGTGGTTCTAAAGTTTCTGATAAAATTCAAGTTATCGAATCATTACTCAAAAAGTGCGATAAGATTTTAATCGGCGGTGGTATGGCTTACACTTTCTTAGTTGCAAGTGGAGTTAAATCTATTGGTAAATCATTATTTGAAGCTGATCAAGTAGATTATGCTAAAAAGTGTTTAGCAACTGGTAAGATTGTTTTACCTGTTGATAATGTTGTCGCTGATTCTTTTGATAATCCTAGTGATGTTAAAGTTGTTGGAACAGAAATTCCTGAAGATTATTTAGGATTAGATGTTGGTCCAGAAACTGAAAAATTATTCACAAAAGAAATCTTAGCTGCTAAGACAATCTTCTGGAATGGTCCTATGGGTGTATTTGAAAACGAAAAGTTTGCAAATGGTACAAAAGCTGTTTGTAAAGCTTGTGCTGATGCTACTAAATTAGGTGCTTTCTCAGTTATTGGTGGTGGTGATTCTGCTGCTGCAGTTAAACAATTTGGTTATAAGAATGACTTCTCACATGTTTCTACAGGTGGGGGAGCTTCATTAGAAATGATTCAATTTGATGGTCACATTCCTGGAATTGATGTCATTCCTGATGTTAAGTAATTAATATATAAATTAATAAAATCTGAATAAGTTTAGGAGGTATATAATGCGTAAAAAGATTTTGTTTGGAAACTGGAAAATGAATAATGATATTCTAGAAACTGGAAAATTTGAGGAGTATATACCTTCTTTATGTAAATTAGCTTTATCAAAAGATGTTGTTATTGGTATTGCTCCAAGTTATTTATCTTTAAGTTCTCTTATTAATTCAAAAGGCAGTATGTTAGTATATGCTCAAGAAGTTAGAGCTGAAAAAAAAGGTGCTTATACTGGCGATGTTTCTATTCCAATGATTAAAGCAGTTGGCGCAGAAGGTAGCTTAGTTGGTCATTCTGAAAGAAGAGCATATCATAATGAAACAAACGCTAGTTGCAATTTAAAAATTAAAGAATTAATTGCAAATGGCTTAGGTGCTATTTATTGTGTAGGTGAAACTTTAGCTGAATATGAACAAAATAAAGCTGAAGAAGTAATTTCTACTCAAATAAAAGAAGGCTTAAAAGATTTAAGTAAAGAAGACTTAAGCAAAGTTATTATTGCCTATGAACCAGTTTGGAGTATTGGTACTGGTAAAAATGCCTCAAGTCAAATTGCTGAAGATATTTGCTTATTTATAAGAAATTTAATAAAAGATTTATTTGATAAAGAAGCTAGTGAAAATGTATCCATTTTATATGGTGGATCAGTTAAACCAAATAATATTCATGACTATTTAATTCAAAAAGATGTCGATGGTGCTTTAGTTGGTGGAGCTAGCTTAAAAGCTGATTCTTTTGAAGCTTTAATTCAAAATATTTAATATTATCAATTAAAAATATAAGATGCGTGGGGTTAGATCTTCACGCATTTTTTATTAAAAAATTTTTTGAAAAATAAAAATTGATTTTTAGAAAGTGGTATAATATAGCTAGCAGTTAAATAAAATATTATTATTTTAGAATGATAATTTTATCATGCAATAAAATATTCTATGTTAATTGCTTAAAAAGGAGGAAATAAAAATTGAATTTAAAATTAAACTTTAAAAGGAGGTGTTTATTATGGGGATGATAAATTGGTGTGATTCTAAAATTACTCAGTTAAAAAGGAATAACATAACATTTATTAATGGCATTCCTCAAGTGTCTTCTAATATGAGGTATGAGAAAATACCTAAGTATATCGAAACTTATCAATATAGAAATGAGATTCCTAAATCTATAACAAAAGAATCAATAATATGTTTTTATTCTAACGATAATGTATTATCAAATAGATTAAAGACAATTGAACAAGATAGTAAAATTTTTAAACAATATGGTGGTATTGTTGGAATGGATATTTCTCCTAGTATTAATATGCTTAAACCTAGACAAATGCACTCTATATTAATAAATAGTATTTATGATTTTTTAATGGCAATTAGAGGAATAAAAGTTGCAATTAATGCAAGAGTAGGTGATTTAAGTACAATCCATTTGATTGATAATTATCCTAAAAACAAATGTCTTGTATTTGGAAATTTAGGATGTAAAAGAAAATTTAGAGCTTATTCAAGATTCTTATTTGAAAAATGGATTGAAAAAGAAAAGCCTAAAAATATATGCGTTTATGGAACTTTAACTAAAAAAGATCTAGATTATATGCAAAAATTAAATCGATATTTAGTTATAAATTTATATCAAGGTCATAATAATTCAAAAGACAAGAACAAAAAAAGTGCATTTATTATTAGCGGTAATAAATACACATCAAACAATCCTAGGGAAGGACATGTTCTTGCACTGATTTTATCTAAAAAAATCAAAAAATTCAATGGCTTTGCATGTTCTTAGTCATTACGCATACTATTTTCATCAAATAATTGTTACTTCATATTATTAAGACTTTAAACTGATGGTTTTTAGTCTTTTTCTTGTGTTTTGTAGTATATAGTTGTATACTACTAATATGAAGATTGAA
>CAVHUN010000041.1:0-9353 GCA_963639175.1 uncultured Prevotella sp. | reverse complement strand
CATATTACGCCTTTTATTTTAAAATTCTGTAAAAAATAAAAAAAGATTCATATACATAGTATATGATCTTCTAAAATTTGTATATTACGCCTATTTTGTCAATAGCCTAAGTGTAAAACTTCCGTAAGACCAGCTGGACCTGCGCCAATAATTAAAACCTTTTTCATTTTTTCTTCTCCTTTGATTTTGATAAAATCATTCAAATATAGTTTAAATAATTACATCTATATGTGTCAATCTAATTTTTAAGTAAATAAAAATTCATTATTAAAAACAGCTAATAAAAATTCATAATAAAACCCTTAATTATTTTTTTTCTTTATATTAGGGGCAATATTATCATTTATTATTTTCCAACAAATTCTATCAATTGACTAAAATCAGTTATTAATTTATAAGGATTATATTTTTCAAGTCTTTCTTTTTCTTGATACCCATATAAACAACCGATTTTATATTTAATAGATGCGTTATTTGAAAGTATCATATCTACATCAGAATCGCCTACATATACTATCTCTTCACTCTTTAAATCATATTCTTTTTTTATATAATTTATTAAATATGGATCAGGTTTAGTAGGATATCCTTCTTTTATTCCTAAAATTTCATTAAAAGTATCACCAAATAACTTAGTAATTAATTCTTTAGCGGCTTTATCAGGTTTATTTGTTACAACAAATAACATATATCCTTTTTCTTTTAAATATTTAAGAGTGGATTCAACATTTTTATAAGGAGTTGAATACACGCATACATTATCTAAATAATGTTGTAAATATGTATCATATATACTTTTTAATAAGCTTTCATCTTCAATTGGACTAGCTGCTCTTTTTATCAACATTTTAGAGCCATTTCCAATAAAGTTTCTATATTCATCTAGTTCTCTTATTTTTAAATTGTGCTTTTTTAAAGAATAATTAACACTAGTACCTAAATCCTTAATTGTGTCTACTAATGTACCATCTAAATCAAATACAAAGGCTTTTATCATATTAAGCAGCTTTAAAATCAGCCCACATTTGATTCAATTTTTCAGTTTGAGAGCCAAAGTCTTTCATAATTGCACATCTAGTAATTACATCATAAGAAGGATATTGAGCATCAAATTGTCTTCCTCGTTCACTTACAACAATTTTAGCTTCTTCATCTTCATCTAATGTACCTTCAAAAAAGTAAGATAAATCAACTTCATCATAACTTGAATAGTCTTCATCATCTTCACTAGCTGCATACCAATCATTTACTAAATTCCATATTTCTTGTCCAGCAATTGCAGAAGTATAGCCAGTATAAGACATATTTTTAGCAGCGGTTGAAGGTAATGACATAAAGTCCATAAATCTAGAAGCTATTTCAATATTTGCTCCTTTTGGCATACAAAATCCATCAAACCAAATATTAGAGCCTTCTTTAGGAATCACATAGCCAAGTTCAGTTGGATCATCCCCTTCTTCAGCTACATCCATTGAATAAACAGCATCACCTGACCAAGCTAAGGAAGCATAATATGTTCCTTTAACAATTTCAGTTTTACCATCATCTACTTCTAATCCGTAGATGTTTTTCTTTAATTGAATTAAAGCTTCTTTGCATTTTGCTAATGTTTGATCATCAGCTCTATTAAATATTTCAGATAATTTATTATTGTATTCTTCTGCAGTTATTTCTTCATTTTCATATTGATTAGCTAAACCATCAAGTTCATCTTTATATACATACATAACTGAAGTAAAGTAAGTATCTCTTACAGAATCTTTAACAGTTAATTTACCTTTTAAAAGAGAATCCCACATACAATCCCAGCTAGATAAATCTTCACTATCTAAATAATTCATATTGTAAGTAAAGCCCATTGTCCCCCAAGTATAAGGGATTGAATATCTAGAAAGGTTGTTCTTTTTAAACAAGTTTTTAATATATTTAGAGCCGTAATTATTATAATTTTCAATTATAGGATATGAATCAGTTTCTTCATCATATTCAAATTCTTCTAACATGTTTTCTGAGGCCATTTTTTGAATCATGTAATCAGAAGGACAAACTAAATCAGCTTTTAATGAGCCTAATTTAATTTGATTATAAATATCTTCATTAGTTGAAAATGTAGCGTAATTTACAGTTATTGTTCTATTATAAGTTTTTTTATACCATGTCTTAAAATCCTCTAAGACACTAGTTTCATCTTCTTTATAATAACCATTATCATCTATTCCTAAATTAATGTAATCTTCAGCGTTATAAATAGTAATGTAATCATCAGTTATAATGTTGTCACAGCTTGTCATTAAAGGCAACATCATAAAAATGGAAACTAAACACAAATTGATTTTTTTCATTTTTAGTCCTCCTTTAATTCTTTCTTACTATTCTTTTTTGAATAGATATTAATTAATATCATAACAATTAATATAGCGATAAAAATAATAGTAGTTAAAGCTCTTAATTGAATAGGAAGTCCACTCTTTTTAGTTGCTGAATCTACATAAGTTGATAATGTATCAAATACCATACCATTACTTGAAAATGATGGTCTAGTAAAGACAGTGATAATATAATCATCTAAAGAAAGAGTGACAGCTAACATAAATCCAGATAAGATACCTGGGAATATTTCAGGAATAACAGTTTTAAATAAGGCTTGGTGTTGATTTGCCCCTAAATCAAGAGCGGCTTCATATAAATTAGAATCCATTTGTTGTAGTTTTGGTTGAACTGATAATACTACAAATGGGAATGTTAAGACTGTATGTCCAATTAATAAAGTAAAGAAATTTCTTTCCCATTTACATGTAACAAATAAGATAGCTAAAGAAATAGCGATAACAATTTCTGCGTTTACTACTGGAATTTGAGTGATAAAATCTAAGGTTCTTTTTACTCTTTTAGAAGAATAAAACATACCTATAGCACCTAAAGTTCCAATAATAGTAGCACAAATTCCTGAAGTTAAGGCGATTAATAAAGTATTTCCAACTGCTACCCAAATTCTTTGGGAATAATAGTTGTTGCTAGAAAATAATCTTACATATGTTTCAAAAGAAAAGCCACTCCATTTACCAACTACTTCAGATTCAGTAAAGGAAAATACCATTAAATACAATATTGGAGCATACATTAATAGTAACATTAAACAAATAAAGACTTTTGCTAATATGTATTTCCAAGTGAATTTTTTATTTTTATATTGTTTTACATTTGGTTCTACCATAATCCACCTCTTACATTACTTTCTTTTTTAGTGTTTTTAGTTAATAACAAAGAAATACCAATCATAACTAACATGATTAAGGCTAAAACTGAACCGACATTGTAATTAGAAGAAGTACCAAACATTAAAGCGATTAAGTTACCAATTAATGTAGTTTTACCTCCACCTAATTTATCAGCGATAACATAAGATGACATTGTTGGCATAAATGTCATTAAACAAGCTGAGATAATTCCAGGAACTGACATTGGTAAAATAGCTTTGATAAATACATAAAATGGGTTAGCACCTAAATCGCTAGCAGCTTCAATTTGAGACTTATCTAATTTGAGCATTGTAGAATATAAAGGCAATATTGCAAATGGAAGATAGTTATAAACCATACCAATAATTGTAGCTAATAAAGGATGGTCAGCACTTGTAATTCCAATCCAAGCTAATATATCTTTTGTGGCGATTGTTCTAATAACAAAGTTAATCCACATTGGCATAATAAATAAGTACACTAAGACTTTATTTTTATTATATTTTTTATTTGATAACAAATAAGCAATTGGATAAGCAATTATTAAACAAAAGACAGTATTTAATAACCCAACTAATAAAGACATACCTATTACTTTAAAATTTGAACTAGAAGAAAATACAGTTACAAAATTATTGAAAGTAAATTGACCAGTTGTCTTATCAGTAAAAGCGTAATAAACAATCAACAATAAAGGAAAAACTACAAATAACAGCATAAAAAGACCATAAGGAATACATAAGTCTTTTCTTGATAAATGAAATTTAAACTTTCTTGGTTTATCCATGAGCTTTATCCCCCACTTTCAATTTTAAATGTATAAATTTAGGATCAATTTTAACTGAAACCTTATCGTTTTCATTCCATAAATCAGGTGTATCTAAAATAAAGTCTTCTTCATCTTCATTTCTAACAATGACTTGATAATGGTCACCATGATAAATCATAGAAATGATATTACCTTCAATTTGACCATATTCAGGGTTATCTGACATTGAAACCCCTTCAAATGGAATTTCAACTAAGACTTCTTTATCTTCAACATCAATTTCGTTGTTTTTAGAATCAACTAAGACTCCATCTTCATTAAATTTACAACCTGGGAATAAAGATAAAATATCACAATCAAAGTCTTTATCAGCAAAATTGACCTTGTAATCTTTTGTTAAATAACCATCGTAGAAATTTGAAGTGAATGGTTTTTCCATGATTTGAATGTTACTAGGTTCAACTGAAATTGATATTTCTTTGTTTTCATCAATTTCAATAGTAGATTGAGCAACTAATTCATTTTTACCAACCATGATAATGTATTCATAATGCATGCCTTTGAAGATTTTAGATTTGACTTTACCATCAACAATGCCTTTACCCTTTTCTAAGATAATTACATCTTCAGGTCTAACAACTACATCGACTTTTTGATTGACTGGAAAATCATCAACACAGTCAAACAATTTATTTAAAAATCTAACTTTATGAGATGGGAACATTGTACCTGTATAAATATTAGATTCACCAATAAAGTCAGCAACAAAGGAGTTTTTAGGTTCATCATAAATACCTTTAGGAGTACCAACTTGTTGAATTTCACCATCGTTAATAACAACAATTGTATCTGACATTGTTAAGGCTTCTTCTTGATCATGAGTAACATAAATAAAGGTAATACCTAATTTTTTATGCATATCCTTTAATTCAAGTTGCATTTCTTTTCTCATTTTTAAATCAAGAGCGCCTAAAGGTTCATCAAGCAATAAAATTTCAGGTTCATTAACAATAGCTCTAGCAATAGCAATTCTTTGTTGTTGACCGCCAGATAATGTAGAAATATCTCTTTTTTCAAAGCCTTCTAAGTCAACTATTTTTAATGCTCTTTTAACTTTTTCATCAATTTCTTGTTTAGATAAATGCTTATATTTTGTAACTGTCTTACCAAAGATATTTTTAGTTTGATAAGGAATCTTTTTAAGCTTTAATCCAAAGGCGATATTGTTATAAATATTTAAATGTGCAAATAAAGCGTATTTTTGGAAGACTGTGTTAATAGGTCTTTTATAAGGAGGTAAAAGTGAAATATCTTGACCATTTAATAAGATTTGACCAGATGTAGGAAGTTCAAATCCAGCAATCATTCTTAATGTTGTAGTTTTACCACATCCAGATGGACCTAAAAAAGTGACAAATTCACCCTTTTTAATTTTCAAATTAAAATGTTCAACTGCGTAAGTGTCTTCGCTGTTATCGTATTTTTTGCAGACATCTTTTAATTCAATAATATATTGTTCTTGATTTGAGTTAACTTGATTGTTTTCCATATTTTATACCTTTCTATTACTAATTAATCTTTTAAAAATTTGGAGGTGAAGACACCCATATAACTTTTGCTAACTTATCTTTTGGATTGTATAAATAATGAACTTTACTAGTTTTAAAATAGAAAGTCTCACCTTTTTTACAACGCAACTTCCTTGAATCGTAACAAACTACTACTTCCCCTTCTAGTACATATCCAAATTCTTCCCCTTCATGAGGAATATCTTCTTCAGTTTTATGTCTAGGTTGAATAGTAACTACAACTGGTTCCATCTCATTTTTTTGAGCGTTATTTACTAGCCAAGTCATAGAATAACCATCTTCTTCTTTTGTAATATAATCAGAAGAATTAAATGTTATTTTTTCATCTGAGTCATCATTGAAGAATTCTTTTAAAGAAGTACCTAAGGCCAATAAAATATCAACTAAAGTAGCTAAAGAAGGTGATGTTAAATTGTTTTCAAGTTGAGAAATATAGCCTTTTGTAACATCGCATCTATTAGCTAATTCTTCTTGAGAAAGATTCAATGTATTTCTAAGATCTTTTATCTTTTTGCCAATGTCCATTTAACCTCCTTTTGTTTATTTTTACTAAACTTTTTATTTAATTTTATAAAACACGAAATATTTATACTATTTTTATAATACCTAGTCAATACCCTTTTTTTACTATCTTAATTTTCATATCTTATATTTACATTAAAAAGCTTATATTTAAGCCATTTTTATCAAATTCTTTTTTTAAAATTTTTTACACTTTTTTAAACATTTTGTTTAATAATTTTAAACTTGTAATATAAAGTTAATAATTGTATATTATTTTTGTATGACTGAAAATGAATATATAGAAGAACTATTTATTAGACTTAGTAAATCAAAATTTAGATCTTCATTTCATCTTAGTAAACAAGATAAACAATTTATTATAAATAAAGGTCTTCCTACAATTAAAAAACACGCTTATGATTTTGTAAATTCTAGGCTCAAACCTGCTGTTATTATAAATGATGGAAAACAAACTCCATATAAAGGACATCCTGTATTTATAAGTATGCATGCAACTGGATGCTGTTGTAGAAAATGTTTAAATAAATGGCATAAAATACCTTTAAATGTTGAATTAAAACCAGCTACTATAGATTTTATAGTTGATGTAATAATAGCGTATATAAAAAAGGAGTTAAATAATAATGATTAATGTAATATTTGTCTGTTATGGAAATATATGTAGATCCCCTTCAGGAGAATTTATCTTTAAAGATATTGTAAAAAAAGCCCATTTAGAATCAAAATTTAACATTATTTCTAGAGGAATATCTTCATGTGAACAAGGTCATGATCTTTATTATCCTTCTAAAAAAATGTTAGAACAAAAGAATATTCCTTATACTAGACATTACGCTAGAAAAATAGATGATGAAGACATAATTAATGCAGATTATATATTATGTATGGAATTAAGTCATATTCAGGCTATTAAAGAAGAATTCTCTTTTACAATATATAAAGATAAACTTCATTTATTAACTGAATATTCTTCTAATACAGGCGATATAGAAGATCCTTATTATTATAAAAATTTCCAAAAAGTATTTGATTTAATCTACTCTTCTTGCAATTCATTTTTAGATTACTTAATAAAAAATAACTTAATAAAATAGAAAGGAAACAAAAAATGAGTGAAATAACAATAAACTACACATATTCAAAACAATTTAAACCAGACAGTGCTTATATAAATGTCTACTTTAGTTTTAATAATCAATCAAAAGACTATTTATTAAGCCAATTCAAATCGATTAGTAATCAGCTTTCATTTTTATTTTCTAATAATGTCAAATTAGTTTCTTATTGTATTAATCCTAATTACAAAATCAATAACAATATTAGAGAAACAGATGGATATATATTACTTTCTTCATTTATTTTAAAATTAAAACTTAAAGATAATAATCTTGATAATGCCTTAGATAAATTAAATTCCATAGAAAATGTCACTTATTCAGTCGATTTTAAATTACATAATGAAGAAAAATACAAAAATGAAGTCTTAAAAGAAACAATTGAACTTGCAAATAAGAAAGCAGAGTTCATCGCAAAGCAATTAAATAAAAAAATTGATGAAATTAAATCCATCAATTATTCAAGTTATGATAATAACACTTCAATTTTAATGCTAACTAAACAATCTAATTCATTTGAAAATATGGAAAATATCAACATAGAACAAAATGTTAATATTACTTACATTATAAGTTAGATAATTTATAAAGCAAGATTCCACAACTTACCCCAACATTTAAAGAATCTATCTCTCTATTCATCTTGATAAATATCTTCTTTGAGGCTAAATCTTTTGTAGTCTGCTTTATTCCTTGTCCTTCATTTCCAAAGCAAATGACATATTTAGATGACTCAATTTTAAATTCTTCTAAATCAGAACCATCTAAACTAGTAACATAAATATCATATCCTAGCTTTTTTAAATCACTTATATCCATATAAGTGATTTTTAATTTCATAAATGAGCCTTTAGAAGACTGTATACACTTAAAATTAAAAGGAGATACACAATCCTTGCTTAAAACAACTTGATTAAAATTAAAGGCTAAGCAAGTTCTAAAAATAGTCCCTAAATTACCTGGATCTTGAATACCATCTAGATAGACTATTTTATCTTCACTAATTGTAGGAGTTAATCTAACCTTTCCTACTCCAATAATCTTAGGTAAAGACTGATAAGAGGACAATTGTCTATATAAATTTTTAGATAATTTAATAGATTTAATATCCTTATATGGATTTAAGCTATCTTCAAGTAAAATAACTTCATCTAATAAGTGATTTAAATAGGCTAAATTAACTAAATCTTCTCCTTCAAGTAAAATCCTACCATCTTTAAATTTATTTTCTTTAATAGCCACTAATCCTTTAAATAATTTATTTGAATTTGATGTTAATACAATATCACTCATCTAAAAACCTTCCTGCATTAATTATATCATGGTAATAATAATATTTAGGGCAATATCTTAAGACTATCTCATAAAATTTAGGAGAATGATTAGCCTGATAACAATGAGCTAATTCATGAATTAAAATACAATCTGAAACTTCTTGTTTATATGAATATAAATAAGAATCTAATTTAATCAAATGTTTAGATATATAATTTACCCCAATAAATGTTTTAGCATCGGCTATTTTAACTTCAAGAGGATAATTAATTCCCATCTCTTCTTTTAATATAGAAATTCTTTTCTTAAAATGATGTAAGGCTAATTCTTCATACATTTTTGTAAAAGAAGAATAGTCTTTAGCAAATATCTTAGTAGAATCCATATTTGATAAATTAGAAGTTATATATCTTTTTTCACCTAATATGTAACAATATTGTTCATTGTATGGTAATTCCCCTAAAAATGTTTGACTTCTTCTTTTAAAAAAGACATACATTCTTTTATTTAATAATAAATCGTTAAATAAATTATTAAAACAGGTGCTAAATAAAGGAGAATTAACTAATTCATCATAAGAACTAGCCTTTATTTGTTTAAAATATTTTCTAATTTTAGAATTAGAAATACTATATAAAAAACAACCATACTGAACTCTAATAGCGTCATTTTTATTAGAAGTAAATTCAATAAAAACCGTTATTGTAGAATCATCTACTTTTAGATAATAAGGACCATAAAAATCATCAAAACACATATATTTATTATACTATACCTATATAATTCCGCGCACAAAAAAAGCCGGCTATGACCATATCTCCCGTAAGGTACATCAGGCACT
>CAVHUN010000040.1:0-3011 GCA_963639175.1 uncultured Prevotella sp. | reverse complement strand
ATATAATATATCAAACAAAAACTAATAATAATGAATTACAATACGCTCTTGGGAAGGATTTAAAAAGATGTCCAATTTGTGGAGGACATCTAAAAGGTTTATTAAAAAATAAGTGTGAAATACACGGTAAAATTAATTTTTGAAATTAATTGTATCTTCTTTTACGTATACTTTATTTAATTTAGTATTTACTTCACCAATTTTTAAATTATCAAATTCGACATTTTCAATTAAAGAATCTTCTAATCCAATTAATGAAATTGCAGTATTAGCTTTTTCAATTTGAACGTTTTTAAAAGTGAAATCTTTAAAAATAGGTGGAACTTTTGAAAAAGGAATAGAAGTAGAAGAAGGGTAAGCCATAGTAATATCAATAGCTTCTTTTTGAATATTTTTCATTAAGATATTTTCAATTTTAATATCTTTAACATATCCACCTCTTCCAGGTAAAGACTTAATTCTAATACCTCTTTCAGAAGAATTTATTGTTAAATCGTGGATGTAAATATTGCTAACTCCACCACTCATTGCACTTCCAATTGCAACACTTGCATGACCTTTATTAAATGTGCAGTTTCTAACTTCAATATTTACACAAGGTTTATTTACTCTAATTCCATCTTCGTTTAATCCAGAATTTATAGCAATTCCATCATCACCAGTATTAAATATGCAGTTTTGAATTAAGATATTTTCACAACTATCTGGATCAATACCATCAGTATTTGGACCATCAGAAATTAAGTTTATATTTTCGATTATCATGTTTTTACAATAAACTGGGTGAATCATCCACATAGGAGAATCTTGAATAGTGAAGTCTTTTAACACTATGTTATTTCCATTTACAATTTGAATAAAATCAGGACGTAAGCAGCTAGTTTTTAAATCTATTATTCTATCTTCTAAAGGAATATTATTAGCTTGAGCATAACATAATCTATTACATGAATTAGCTTGTAATTTTTTATTTTTCCACCAAGCATATCCATTACCAAAGATTTTTCCTTTACCTTGAATAGTAATGTTATTTTTGTTAAAAGCGTAAATTAATGGATGAAATCCTAAACATTCTACACCTTCAAATCTAATAAATGATTTTTCTAAATAATCATCTATATTAGTTGAAAAATAAATGTTGGCGTTATCTTGTAAAGTGATAGTAATATCATCTTTTAAAGTCCATGGATAAGAATAATAAGTACCATCACTTATTATTAATTCATCGCCTTTATTAAGCTTTTCAATAGCAGAAGTAATATCGTCTAATTTGTAAGTTGTTTTAATAATGTATTGCATGTTTCCTCCTATAAAATTGCAGCAATAAGCATAGTAAATAAAGGTAAACTAATCATTGAAAGAAGAGTAGAAACTACTACACTTGATACTGCTAAATCTTCATCATAATTAAATTGAATAGCAAAAACGCTAGTGATAGATACACATGGACAAGCCATTAAAATAAAGATAACTTGTAACATTAAAGTATCTACATTAACACACATTTTGAATAAATATAAGATACCTAAACTAATAAAAGGACAAATGATTAATTTGATAAATATTGTTAACCACATATAAACGTTTTTAAAGACTGTTTTAAAATGAAGTTGACTCATTACCATACCGATTAAGAACATACTTAAAGGAGTATTCATATTACCAATTAAAGCTAAAGGTGCTTGGATTTGACTTGGAACATTTACTTTACAAAAGAATAGTATTAATCCAATAATTAATGCATAAATTACAGGGGTTTTTAATATTGAAGTGCATATCTTTTTAGGATTAAAAGATTTAGAAACTAATGCGTATCCAAATGTCCATAAATAGATATTGAATATTGTTAAAAATGAAGATGCATAAATTAAACTTGTAGAAGAGAACAAAGCTTCAATTAAAGGGAATCCCATATAAGCTGCATTTGAGAAAATCATTGCAAATCTAAGAATGTTTTTTTGTTCTGTTTTCCAAAAATGAGTTACTAACATAATTACAATAGTACAAACTACTATACTAATAAATGAGAGTAAGAAACTCCATAATAAATTAGTAATAACTGATTCATCAAAACTTGTAGTTATATAAGAATTAATAATCATACAAGGGACAACTAAATAAACTAATATATTTGTAATTGAACCTTTAGCTTCTAATTTAATCATTCCTAATTTGGTGAGTAAGAAACCTAAAAATATCATTACAAATAATGTGATAACTTGAATTAAAGAAATTTGTGCTAATTCCATATTAATCTCCTAAAAATGAAAAGCCATTTATAGTGTTTTTTAAATGTTTTTTCATGTATTCACTAGCTTTTCTATAATCTTTATTTTTTAATGAATACAAGATGTTAAGATGTTCATCTAAAGAATCTAAGTATCTATTTCTAGATTCAATATTTGAAAGAATTCTAATTCTTAAGCATTTATCCATGACTTGATTTACTTGATTTACTATATAAGAATTATTAGTAAACTCTGCTAAACCTAGATGGAATAATTTATCTTCATCTTGATTGATACTATTTTCAATATTAATATTTGATTCATTCTTTTTACTTTCAAATATTTTAATCCATTTATTTACAAAATCATCATTGATAGATTTATCTTTTAATAGATTAATTATATTAGGTTCTAATATAAGTCTATATTCATAAATTGATTTAATATCTTCAAATGAAATAGAACTAATTAAGGTGCCTTTTCTAGGAATGATTTGAATATATCCTTCATCTGCTAGTTTTAAAACAGCTTCTCTAACAGGTGTTCTAGATATATTTAATTTTAAAGCGTATTCTTTTTCGTTAAATAATGAACCTGGTTTTAATCTACCTAGAATTATATCTTCTTTTAGATTTTCATAGGGTGTCATACAGCCTCCTTGATATATCAGTGATATATTACAACAAATTAATTTAAATGTTAATAGTAAATTTAAAAAGAATAAAAAATAAGATAAAAAAGATTAAAATATAATGTTTAAATGGGAATAGATATCTAGGGGAA
>CAVHUN010000039.1:0-11032 GCA_963639175.1 uncultured Prevotella sp. | reverse complement strand
GGTTTTGACTTATTAGCTGACTAAATTAAAAAACACAAACTTTCTTGACAGTCTCTTGAAAACGTAAATAAATATATTTAAAAACATGAAAAACTTGTATTTGGAAGCCTCCAAAAACATGAAAAACTTGTATTTGGACATTTTTTAAAATAAAATATATTTAGAGTAGGGGAAAGCTATGGAACGTATTTATTTGAATAAAATCCTTGAATGGTATCAAAAAAGTGAAAGAAGAAAGCCTCTTGTTATATGGGGTGCACGTCAAATTGGTAAGACATATCTTGTTAAGGAAATGTTTGCAAAACAATATTTAAAAGATTTTGTATATATTGATTTAAAAAAGGATCAAAGAGCTGCTAATTATTTTAATCAAACAGTTGATGATGAAAAATATCTTCGCTTTATAGAAAGTAATTATGGTAAAAAGATTTCTCAAGATTGTCCTTTAATTATTGATGAAGCACAAGTAGTTCCAAATGTAATGACATCTTTAAAATATTTTAACCAGGATCATCCTGAACTTCCTGTTATTGTTACTGGTTCTATGGTTAGACTTGCTTTACAACGTTTTTCAAAAAATCAAAATGAAAGCGTGATGTTTCCAGTTGGAAAAATTAATTCATTATATATGTATCCAATGGGATTTGAAGAATATCTGCTTAATTCAAATAAAATGCTATTAAATAGAATTAAAGAAGCGTATAGAAGAGAAAAACCATTAGAAAAATATGAACATGATATGGCTATGGATTTACTTTATGAATTTCTTTGTATAGGTGGATTACCAGAAGTTGTTAATGCTTTTTTAGAAAATCATTCATATGTTGAAGCTAAAGAAACTTTAGATGAATTGTATAATAACTATATTGCGGATATGAGTCTTTATAACATTTCAGATGAAATGGTTTTAAAAACAAGAAATATTTATAAAAATATTTTTGTACAATTAACAAAAGAAAATAAGAACTTCAAAATTGCTTCTATTGAAAGAGGTAAATCTAATAGAGATTATTTTGGAGCTTATGAATGGTTAGATTTAGCACATGTTATTTATAGAAGTAAGAAAAAAGAAGGAAGAGTTACTTCTCCTTTATTAGAAGAAGAAAGTGGGTTGTTTAGATTATATCTTTCTGATTGTGGATTATTTACAACAGAGAGTAAAATTCCTCAGTCTAGTTTTCTTTCTCTAGATGGAAGAAATGAACTTTCTGGAGTATTTTATGAATCTTATGTTGCAGATGAATTTGTTATAAAAGACATTCCTCTTTATTATTGGGTAGGTAAACAGCAACATGAATTTGAATTTTTAGTAGATATTAATGGTGAGATTTGTCCAATTGATGTAAAAAAGAATAAAGGAAGTCTTAATTCTTTAAAAGAGTTTCGTGAACACAATAAAAAAACAACAGCAATAAAAATATCATCAAACCAACTAGGTTATAACAAAGAAAATGATATATTAACTGTTCCTCTTTATATGACTTTCTTATTAGCAGAAGATATTATTAATGGAAAACTTACTAAGTAATTAATATATTTAGTAATTTAAATAAATTTAGAAAGGTAAATATATGAATATAGCAGTGTATTTAGGAGCAAATAAAGGAAACAATCCTATATTTGAAGAAAAGATAACTGAATTAGGAACTTGGATTGGTAAAAATAATCACACTTTAGTATATGGTGGTTCTAAAACTGGATTAATGGGATTGGTAGCTAAAAGTGTACTTGATAATGGTGGTAAAGCCATTGGTGTTGAACCAGTATTCTTCATGAATAAAGAAGTTCAATATGATGGATTAACTAAATTGTATGTTACAAAAGATATGGCTGAGCGAAAGACTAAAATGATTGAATTATCTTCAGCTTTTATCGCCTTTCCAGGAGGAAGTGGAACTTTAGAAGAAATAAGTGAAGTAATAAGTAAAGTTAGTCTAAATCACATTGATGCTCCTTGTATTATCTATAACTTGAATGGATATTATAATGGATTAAAGATATTATTTGATACTATGATTAAATATGATTTTACAAATCAAACAAGATTAAAAAATGTGTATTTTGTCGATGATTTAGAACAAATTGAAGAAATAATTAATAAGAGTAAATAATAATATTTTCGTGTATTTTTAAAAACTAATGTTACAATTGTAAACTTTTATTCTAAATTTGTTTAATAAGAGTTAACTTAGTTGCATTAATTTACTTTTAGTGTGAGAATAAAATTGCTAATTAAATTACATTTAATCTTTTTTAACTATGGTTATTTAATAAAGTGCTTTTAATTAACAATTATTGTTCTACATTAATAAGGAGGTAATAATTAATGAAAAAACATTTTAAAAACTTAGAGCCAAAGGACAATTTTTATCAAACATCTTTATTTTTTCCAATGCCAGTTGTTTTAATTGGAACTTTAACTGAAGACAATAAAACTACTTTAGGTCCTTATTCTTTATTAGCACCATATTATATTGCTGGAAAAGATTATTATGCTATGTTATTAGAATGTAGAAATTCTTCTAACACTGCTCAAAATATTTTAAGAACTGGTAAGTGCACACTTAATTTTATTACAGATGATTCTAAATATTTTAAAGAAGCAGTTAGGATGGGCTGGCCAGGAGATAAACCAGAAGAAAAAATGAAAGATTGTATCTTTGAATTAGAAGATAGTCAATCTCAAGATGAACATCCAAATGAAGTTTATCCTCAAATTGTTTCTCAAGCTTATCAAGTAATTGAATGTACATGGGTAAAAGAATTGGATAATGCTCAAGATGATAAACCAGGTCAATTAGATGGCTATAGTGGTCCTTATCACGATTTTAATGGCATAACTAGTAAATTTGGTGCACATTTCATATTGAAAATTGATCATATTGATATGAAAGAAAAATACTGGAATTCTATTGTAAATGGTGTTAAAAGAAATAACTTCCCTAAGGTTCCTGTTGATTATGGATATAGAGATAGTAAGAACTTCTGGTATTCAAAATTTAAAAAGCCACATGGAGAAATTTTACCAATGCGTCAAACAAGCCTATCAAGTGTTAGATATGCTGCAAATAGATTACAAACAGATGTTAAATTCACAGATGATGCTTTAGAAAAGCTTGTTAAAGTTCCTAGAATCTTTTTACCAACTGCTTTAAAAGGTTGTGTTAAATGGGCAAATGAAAATGATGTAAAACTCATCACAGCTAAAGAGATGGATATAATTAACGATAAACGCTCAAAAGAAAAGAATAAGTAGTAGTAAAAAAGTAAATGAAAGTAGCAATTGCTAGAGACTTTGCTCTTCTTGGATATAACATATTAAAAAAGTTATAGACAAAGGTTAACAACTATAGGTGTTGCACTTGATTTGAGAAATTACCATAATTCATATAAAGGAAAATATGAATTTCATAAAATTGATGTAACAAATTCAAATACTTTAAAGATGTTTTTAAAAGAGTAGATGTTGTTATTTCAACTATTGGATTATTATCTAAATCAGCTAAGTTAATAAATTATGATATTGATTATCAAGGTAATTTGAATTTATTAAACTAAGCAAAGTTAGAAAATGTGAACTGGATTAAATAATATATAATATTAAAAGTAGAGGTTATTAATATGATAAAAGTATACACAATGAAAGATTGTCCTGATTGTATCAATGTAAAAAGTAGATTAGAAAATGATTCTAATTATCAAATTATAGATATTGGTGAATCAGTAAGAAATTTAAAAGAATTTATAAAATTAAGAGATAATTCAAAAGAATTTGACCTTGCTAAAAAGGAAGGATATATTGGAATTCCTTGTTTTGTAAGTGAAGATGGTAAAGTATCATTTGAATTACCATATAAAGAAGAAAAAGTAACTAAAACAAGCTGCAGATTAGATGGAACTGGTTGTTAATTTTGTAATTTAAATAATGGTCTTAATTTAAAAGATTAAGATCATTTTATTTTCGTAAAATGCAAGATTACATATTAAAAACTCAAGCTATGATAAACTTAAAAAAGGAGGAAATATTATATGGAAGACTTTAAAATAAAAGACTATAAAATATTTGATATGTTTGATAAACAATGGGCCATTGTAAGTAGTGGAAATATAGATAGTTTTAATTGTTGCACAATTAGTTGGGGAAGTTTAGGAACTATATGGGGACATTCTTCTAGTGCGTGTCCAATAGTTACTATTTATATTCATCCAGCTAGATATACAAGTGAATTTTTGAAAAATAATCAATATTTTACCATTAATTTTTTCGATACAAAATACAAAAAGGATTTAGCATATATTGGAACTCATTCTGGAAGAAATGAAGACAAAGTAAGTAAAACTAATTTAACTCCTATTCAATTAAAAGAAAATACAGTTGGATTTAGCCAAGCTAATTTAACGTTTGTATGTAAAAAGTTATATCAACATCAATTTTCTAAAGAAGACTTAGATCCTCAAGTTCAACAATATTACGCTTCATCAATAAAAACTTATCCTGATTTTAAAGGTGGATGGCAACCTCACATTGTCTTTATTGGTGAAATAATAGATGTAATCGATAAAAGATAAATATAAAAATGTTATTGGTTGTGCAGTATTCAACGTTTAAATAAAAATCTTTTGCGGGAAAAAACACAAAGTGAAATTCGGAAAAAACACAAAGTGGATGTATTATATTACCATGGTTAAAGAATATATTATAAAGGAATAGTTGATAAAATATTACCATTAAATTTACGAGCGTTTGGTGCCACAAATATTGTCGGACCTAAATGGTGTGGGAAAACTGAAACTGCACTCCAGTTTGCCAAAAGCAAAATTATGCTTCAAAAAGATCCAAATAAAGAAGGATTAATAGAGACTGCTAAAATAGCTCCTGATATTTTACTTGAAGGTGAAAAGCCAAGATTAATTGATGAATGGCAAGATGCACCTAGTTTATGGGATGCAGTTAGAGCATATTGTGATGAATACCATGCACATGGGCAATTTATATTAACTGGCTCAACTTCATTAGTAAAAGACACTAGTCATACTGGTACTGGTCGTATATCAACTTTAAAAATGTATCCAATGAGTTTATATGAATCACTTGAATCAAATGGGACTGTTTCTTTAATTAAATTATTTGATGGAGAAGAAGATTTGAAAAATGGCTGTAAATCTGATTTGAACATTGAAGATTTAATATTTGCTGCTTGTAGGGGTGGATGGCCAGAAAGTGTTTTACTCAATGATAAAGAAGCTCAATTAATTATTCCAAGAGATTACTTTCGACAAATATATACAAAAGATATGTATCAAGTTGATAAAGTGAAAAGAAATCAAATGACTATGAGAGCAGTTTTAGCAAGCTATGCTAGAAATATTTCAACATTAGCTAAAACAAAAAGTATTTTTGATGATGTTAATTCGACTAATTCAATTTCACAAGTTACTCTAGATGATTATATTGAAGTATTAGAAAAATTATATATTGTCGAAGATTTATATGGTTGGTGTCCTGCAATTAGATCAAAAGCAGCTATAAGAAGAGGTAGAAAAAGAGAATTTGTCGATCCATCAATTGCTGTTGCAGCATTAGGTGGATCTCCTAAATTATATGCTTTAGATTTAAAATCATTCGGTTTTATTTTTGAAACATTATGCATAAGAGATTTAAGAATTTATTCTCAAGCATATGATGGACAGGTATCTTATTATCATGATAAAACTGGGCTAGAAGCTGATTGTGTATTACATCTAAATGATGGACGCTACGCATTGATTGAATTTAAATTAGGAAGTAATGAAATTGATGATGGAGCTAAACATCTTCTTGAAATTGAGTCTTTAATTAAAAAACATAATAATCAAGAATCTCAAATTAAAATTAGAACACCAGATTTAAAAATTATTATTACTGGAACAAAATATGGGTATAAAAGACCAGATGGAGTCTATGTTATTCCAATTGGGTGCTTAAAAGATTAATACGTATACATTTAAAAAGACTGTTTGTTAATAATTAGACAGTCTTTTTAGCTAGATAAATTATCTATTTTGAATTGCGTCTATTGGCTTTTTACTAGCAATTTTTATTACAGGAAGTAAGCTTGAGAGGAAGCTTGATAATATTGAAATTAAAAATAATAAAAGTACGACTATGTAATTAGGGGTCATCAAATCAAATGTGAAGACATCAGTTGTTGCTAGTTTAGCATTTATAATATAAGAAACAACAAATACAATAATTGTTGAAAGTATGAAGTTTATAGTAGCAATAATAAACGCTTCTGAATAGAAGATTTTAAATACATCTATTCGTTTTGCACCAACTGCACGCAATATACCAATTTCTCTTTTCTTATTGTTAATTGAAATTGACATAAAGCTATAAAATAGCAACATACTAAATATTCCTAAAACTAATCCAACATATACAAATATCGCTGTTAATATAATTATTATTTCAGAAACATTTTGAACAAAGAAAATTTTATTATCAGGGAAACTTAACATGAAGCTTCCTTTGATAGCTTCATCTTTAGCTGATTCATATATACTTTCTTTTTGATAAAAATAAGATAAGAAATCATCTAATTTATTTTTGTTGAAAACTATTAGTGCGGATGTGTTTTTTGAATTGATAGCATCGTAAGTTCCGTTTTCATTTAATAAATTTATCAAAGTTTTAGCATAGTTTTTTGAAATGTATATATCATTTGAAGTGGATTGAGTTGAAATATCATCTAAATAGACACCACCAATTTTTAAAGTTACTTGTTTATTAGGATCATTAGGATCGTTTTGCTTAATAGCCAATTTACCATCTAGATTAACATCAGGGTAAATTGAAATTGTATCTAATATAGATATTGCTCCATCTTTTAATTCAGCTTGTAAAGAAGGGTATTCATCATAATAAGTAAATTTAGATGTGGTTATAAATGAAGCAATTCTTTGCTTTTTAACTGTATCAGTTTCTTCACTTCCTTCTTTAGCAAAATATTTTTCATATAATTCTTGATAATTATTTTCAACATATGTATCTAGTATTTGACTTCTTTTTGAAACTAGCATTCTAAACTTCTCAATAAAATCAGAATTTGGAGAAATAGTAGAATCATTAGCTAAAATATATTGAAGGTTATATATAGAAATAATTGCTTGCTGATCTTCTAATTCAGTCTTTGTTTTGTCAAATAAATAATTGTATTTAATTTGGCTAGAATCTAAAAGATGGTAATTATCATCTTTAATAACATATCTATATGTGACATCATATGTTCCTAAATCTGCTATTTGACTTCCAATAAATAATTTGTTGTGTATATAGTTATGATCTTTTAATTTGTTTAATTCAGAGATAGCATCACTATCTAAAATATTATTATTTATAATTGGTTTTTCAGTTCTATATTTTAAAAGGTCTTGGTTAATTTTTGTATCTATAATACCAGTGATTTTATATTTTGTTATTCCTTTTTGAGTTTGTTGAGTGGAGGAACTAGTTGAAGTATATTTAGATGTATCAATATAAGTTCCAATGACTTTTTCAGGTGTAATGTCTTCAGGGTTTATAAATGTTTTCTTATCATTAGAAGTGTACATTCCATAATCGGCAAATGTGTAATATGTGTATAAAGAAATAGCACATTCATTGTTATATGTAGGTAATTCACCATAAGCTAGAGTAATATTAAAATCATTTAATATAGTAGGAGTAACAGTTATAGCTTCTTTCCATTTTGGAGTGTGAAAATATTCAGTTGTTTTAGGGAAATTAGTATTAATTGTAATTTCATCTATGTTGTTAGCAAAAGGATAAACCTTTGCACCATGACTTTCTATTTCATTTATTCTACTAGTCGTGTATCCATATGAAGTATTATTTTCATATATGTATGTATAAAGATAGTCCATGTTATTTTTTAAAATAGTGGATTTAACTGCATTTGGTTTTGAAAATAATGATAAAGTTATGCTAGCGCCAAATAAAGAGAATGATATAACTGATAAGATAATAGTCATTACTAATCTAAAAGGTTTAATTCTTAAAGATTTAGCTCCCATTTTAAATGCTTGCAACAATGAATATTTACTTTTAATAGATTTGAATTCTTTATTTACAGAAACAATTTCATCTTCATTAGTGTCTTTAAATTCTACTTTATTACCATTCTCATTAATTTTTGCAGCTTGTTTTAACGATTCATTTACTTTATTATCGCCAATAAAATAAACATCGCCATTAGAATTAGAAATAGCCTTATTAATAAAAGGGAGATCTTTTTCAGTTAAAAGATGATCTTTATTTATTCTAATAATATTGTCACTAAGTAAATATATTCCATCATAAGGAGTGACACTTTCTGTAGAAGATTTTGAAATATCAGAAATAATTTGTCCATCTTTAATTTCAATTACACGATCTCCAAAATGTTCAGCAAAGTCTCTATCATGAGAAACAACGATTACTAGTTTTGTAACAGCTAACTTTTTTAAAGTTTCAAAAACTTGTTTACCAGTATTTGAATCTAAAGCGCCAGTAGGTTCATCAGCTAATATGATAGAAGGATTTTTAACTAAGGCTCTAGCAATAGCGACTCTTTGCTTTTGACCACCAGATAATTCATTTGGCTTTCTTTTTCCTAATCCTTTTAAATCAACTTCTTCAAGAATGTTGTCAATTGTTTCATCATCAGCTTTTTTATTTTGTAATTGTAAAGCGATGCTAATATTTTCTTTTACAGAAAAATCAGGAAGAATATTATATTCTTGGAAAATAAATCCTAAGTATGTGTTTCTATATGAATCTAACTCACTATCAGAAAAATTCTTGCTAGATTTACCATCAATAATTATTTCGCCTTCATCTGGTTTATCTAACCCGCCGATAATATTTAGTAAAGTGGATTTACCTGAACCAGACTTACCAAGAATAAATATTAAACCAGTTTCAGGAAACTTTAACGAGACATCATTTAAAGCATGAACACTATTTCCATTTTTGGTTTTATATATTCTTTTCAAATGCTTTACTTCTAACATAATAAACACCTCTATATTTATTTTATCATAAAAATAAAATTTAAAAGTTTGAATTAAAGCCGAACATTAAACAAAATTAATTATTGAATGCTTAATATATTAAAAAGAGTACCTAATATAGTTAAATTAGTAAACACATCAGAATATTTGCCTTGCCTAAGAATATGAGCTTAAACGCGATATTTAAAGTTAATAAACTTATTTGCTATTACAAAAAAAGACTTATTAGTATGATATAAAGTCCCAAAATGATATAATAATTATAGAATTTGGGAGAATATGGAGGCTAAAAATAGCATGAAAATAAATCGAAATAATCTAATTATAGGTAGAAATGAAGAAAAAGAAGCCCTTGAAAGTTGCTGTTCCTCAAAAAAAGCTGAATTTTTAGTTGTATATGGAAGAAGAAGAGTTGGTAAGACATATTTAATAAAAGAATTCTTTAATAATAAATTTTCCTTTTATTCGACTGGAGTAAACTCGACAAATTCAAATGATAAACTTCGTGCTTTTTCAGAATCGTTAGTTAGTTATGGATATGATATTGAATCATACCCTAAAGATTGGTTTCAAGCATTTAGTTGTTTAAGAAAATTACTTGAATCAAATGATTGCTATAGATGTAATGATTTAGGAAAAAAAGTTGTTTTTCTTGATGAATTACCATGGATGGATTCTAAAAAGAGTGATTTTAAAGCGGCATTTGATTATTTTTGGAATACTTATGGTTCAACTGATAATGATCTTTTATTAATTGTATGTGGTTCGGCAACATCGTGGATTATTAATAATATATTAAAAGATACTGGTGGTTTTTATAATAGAATAACAAATCAAATACATTTGATGCCTTTCTTGTTAAAAGAATGTAAAGAGCTATCTAATTTAAGAAATCTAGATTATGATAATAAAACAATAGTTAAAGCTTATATGATATTTGGTGGGATTCCTTACTATTGGAATTTGTTAATGCCTTCAAGAAGTCTTGATCAAGAAATCGAAAGACTATGTTTTAAAGAACAAGGGGCATTGCATTATGAATTTCGTAATTTATTCCGTTCACTTTTTTCTTCAAAGCAAAATCACCGTGATATTATTGAAGCATTGTCTAAAAAAGCTTCTGGTCTTACAAGAATAGAATTAAATCAAATTGGTTTTACTTCTGGTGGTAAAAGCCTTACAAAGAATCTTGAAGAATTAGAACAATGTGGTTTTATTAGACGTTTCAAAAAGTCAAATGCAACTTATAAATGTTATTACCAAATAGTTGATCCTTTTTCTTGTTTTGCAATAAATTTCCTTGAAAAGAAAAAAATTACATCGTGGATGAGTTTTATTGATTCTCCTGCTTATTATTCATGGGAAGGGATTGCTTTTGAATTAATTTGTTTAATTCATATCAAGGAAATAAAACAAGCTTTAGGAATATCAGGGATTGAAACCTTGGAATATTCATTTAGAAGTAAAAATCATAAACCAGGAGCACAAATTGATCTTGTTATTCAAAGAAAAGATAATGTCATCAATTTATGTGAAATGAAATATACAAATACATCATTTTTGATTGATAAAAACTACGCTGAGAATTTGGAAAATAAGAAAAAAGCATTTAAAGAAGAAACAAAAGGCAATTATACGATTAAATTGGTAATGGTATGTACTAATGGAATTAGAAAAAATGAATATTCTGATATGATTAGAAATGTTATTACAATTGAAGAATTTTTTAAGTAGAACTAACATCATAGGATTTTGAAAATATAATAAAGAACCTATAGAATAGAAAATCTATTGACTTATTCAAATGTGTACGTCAAATTTTTACACTGATATTAAAAATAAAACTGAATTTCGTTATGGTGAATTTCAGCTAATTACTTAATTTTATCTTTAATATTAGTTGAGTATGGTAATAGATTTTCTATAGGTTCTTTATTAATGTTTTCAAATACATAATTTAAATATTTCTCAACATTAATACCATTAATTAATGTGGTTT
>CAVHUN010000038.1:0-46733 GCA_963639175.1 uncultured Prevotella sp. | reverse complement strand
CTCAAACAAAAGATATAACTTTCAAATGAGTAGAGGTCTAACATCACCTAGAAGAATATATGTATATTTATGACATATATTATCTTTTGAAGATAAAGAAGTGTTATTACTTCTTTAAAGCGGACTTGTTTCGCTTTTGTTCTAAAATTATAGATTCAATATTAAGTTCTTTTTTTAGTTTAGAAACTATTAAATCTACATCTTCATTTGAAAAAGAAGTTGCTGAACATAAATAGATGTCATTACATTTTCTTAACGCATCTATTTTTTCATTTAATGAATTTATATCTTGAATAAATAAGACTTCATTATTTGGATAAGAAGATTTTAAAAGGTTATAAAATTCTTTTCCATTTGATGAAAGCAAACTTCCTAAAACTATAAAACAATCGTTTTTTTCTAATATTAAATGTGAGGCTTTATTCCATCTAAGTAGACATTGTCTACATATTGAATCTATTTGATAAGTATCTATATTGTTTTCTTCTAATTTTTTTAAAAATGATTTGTATAACTTCAAAGATATTGTTGATTGAAAGACTATGTAATATTTATCTTTTAAATCTTTATATGGATATGTATCAATTTGATTTATATCAATAAAAATTAAAGAAGAGAATTCTGATAAAAATGAAATTGTTTCATCGTGGTCTTTTTTTCCAATAAATATAACTTTTTTGTTTTGGACAAGATAATTTCTTATTCTTTTTTTTGTATTTAATAAAATAGGACAAGTTGTATCTAAAAATATACCGTTTTTTGAATTTATATATTCTTGTTCTTGCTTTATTACTCCATGAGCTGAAGAAACAAATACACTATTAGAGTAATTATAGTTATTGTCTTTATCAAATTTAGTTCCATTAACTTCAGTTAGAATCTTATTAAACGTATTGTTATCATGGACAATTTGTCTAAGAAAAACAATTTCTTTATCTTTAGAAGATAAAGAATAATCTTTAACTTGATTAATTGAATTATTTACTCCAAAGCAAAATCCAATAGGGACAACTATTTTTAACATCAATAAAATTATATCATTAATTAAATCGAGAATATATTTAAAAAATTAATCTACAAATTAATTAGTATGATATAATTTATAAGTAATTAAGGAGTAAAATTAATATGGACTTTGAAAAATATATTTCAGTCACCTTAGACTTTCCAAAAAAGGGTATTTCTTTTAAAGATATTTCACCTTTATTAGCCTCAAAAGAAGCTTTTAATGGTGCTGTTAAGGAAATTTCAGATATCATAAAACCTTATGATGTAGATTTAGTTATTGGACCTGAATCAAGAGGCTTTGTATTTGGAGCTCCAGTCGCTTTTAATATTGGAAGTGGATTTGTCATGGCTAGAAAGAAAGGTAAATTACCTGGAGAAGTTATTTCAAAGACTTACACATTAGAATACAATACAACAACTATTGAATTACCTGCTAAAGCAATTAAAAAGGGTACAAAAGTATTTTTAGTAGATGATTTACTTGCTACTGGTGGTACTTTAAAAGCTGTTAAAGAATTAGTTGAAGAACAAGGCGGTGTAGTTTGTGGTATTGTCACATTAATCGAATTAAAAGATTTAAATGGTAAAGCTAATTTAGGGGATGTTCCATATTATTCAATTTTAAAATTATAGAATATGCAAATCCAAAACAAACTAGTAACATTTGAAGAATTGAAGGAATGTTATTCAAAATATATTACAGTTCCTTCTGATTTAGCTAATATCCAAAAAGCATATGAATTTGCTAATAAAAAGCATGAAGGTCAATTTAGAAAATCTGGTGACCCTTATGTTTGCCATGTATTAGCAGTTGCTTTAATATTGGCAAAAATGCAAACTTCACCTGTTACTATTATGGCTGGATTATTGCATGATACTGTTGAAGATACTGATACTACTATTGAAGAAATAGAAGAGAATTTTGGTCATGAGGTCGCATTTTTAGTTGATGGTTTAACTAAAATTACAAGACTATCAGATTTCCATAAAACTGACTTTTTAGCTGAAGATCATAGAAAGATCTTTATTGCTATGGCTCAAGATATTAGAGTTATTGTTATTAAATTAGCTGATAGATTGCACAATATGAGAACTATGCAATTCCAACCAGAAGAAAAACAAAAAAGAATATGTCAAGAAACAATGGATGTTTATGTCCCTATTGCTCATAGACTAGGTTTAAATTCCATCATGTCTGAAATGCAAGATTTATCTTTGTATTATTTAGATAGGCAAGGCTATTTAGAAGTAGAGAAATTGTTAAATGAATCTTCTAAAGATTTATCAAATTCATTAGAAAAAATTAAAGATAAAGTCATTAAGATATTAGGGCCAACTAGAATTCCTTTTGATATTTCTAGTAGAATTAAGTCTATTTATTCAATATATAAGAAAATGTATATCAAAAAACACAAGTTTGAAGATATATATGATATTTTAGCTTTAAGAATTATTACTAAAACAGAAACAAACTGTTATGAAATCTTAGGTTATATCCATTCGGCTTTTGTACCTTTACCAGGTAGATTTAAAGATTATATTGCTATGCCAAAGCCAAACATGTATCAATCTTTACATACAACTATTTTATCTGGTGATGGTCATGTATTTGAAATTCAAATTCGTACAAAAGAAATGGATGAAACTGCTGAAGGTGGGGTTGCTGCTCACTGGAGATATAAAGAAGGCACAAAATACGATCCTAAAAAGGAACAAAAAGATATTGAAGATAACTTACATTGGTTTAAAGACTTTGTAAATATGTCAACTGATGATTCAAATAAGGATGCTAACGCAAGTGAATATGTCTCTTTATTACAAAAAGATATTTTCCAAGCTAACGTTTATGTATTTACTCCAAAAGGAAAAGTAATTGATCTTCCAAAAGGTGCTACTCCTATTGATTTTGCTTATAAAATTCACACCCATATTGGTGATACTTTATTTGGTGCTAAAGTCAATGGTAGATTAGTTCCAATTTCAACAACATTAAAAACTGGCGATATGGTAGAAGTCGAAACAAAAGATTCTTCTTCTCCTTCTTCTAGCTGGTTAAATATGTGCGTATCTAATTTTGCTAAGTCTAGAATCAAAAAATATTTAGCTAAGCAAAATCAAGATTATATAAAAGATGATCAAATTGAAAAGGGTAAACAATCAATTAAAGATGCTTTAAAAGAAAGAAAGCTTTTAAATGTCAATATTGAAAAAGAAATTGACACAAAATGCTTACAAAATTTTAAGTGTGAAAAATTAGAAGACTTATATTTAAAAGTCTATCAAAGAAATGTCACACCTCAAATGTTAATTGAATATTTAAAGCTTGAGCCTTCTGATTCATCTATTAAAAGAGCAATTAATTCAACTAGTGAAGCCGCAAAAAGAAATTACGCTAAAAAAGATATTTCTAAAGACTCAGTTTTATTAGCTGATGGTTCATCAGCAATGATTAAATTAGCAAGTTGCTGCACTCCAATTCCTGGAGATGAAATCGTTGGATTTATTACAAAAGGTAGTGGCATTAAAGTCCATAGAATTGATTGTCCAAATATCACTAATTCAAAAGAGAGAATTATTGAAATTATGTGGAATCCTAATTTAAATAAGGAAGCTAAATACCCAGTAGATATAGTAGTAGAAAGCTATGATAGAAATAATCTTTTATTAGATATTATGAATAGCGTAACTAGCCAAAATGCATCTATTACAAAGATTAATGGTAAAACTAAATCATCTACTAAAACTACTTTGATTTATATGACTTTACAAGTTACAAGTAAACAACATCTTGATAAAATAATGACTGGATTAAAGAACATTAAATCTTGTTATGAAGTTAGAAGATGTATTCATTAAGGAGGTAAAAAATGGCAGAAAGAATTAATAAGCCTAGAGGAACAAATGATTTTATTGGTGAAAATCAAATATTATTTGATGCAATAAAAGAAAATTTATTTCAAATAAGTGATACATTTGGGGCAAATAAAGTCGATGTCCCAATTTTTGAAGAAACTAAATTATTTGTTAGAAGTGTTGGTGAATCTAGCGATATTGTCAACAAAGAAATGTTTAGACTTGATGTAAAAGGTGAACACGATTATGTCTTAAGACCTGAATTTACTGCTTCTATCAACCGTATGATGATTGAAAATAAGTTATTTTCTTCTCCTGATTTACCCTTAAAATTCTCCTATTGTGGTCCTGTATTTCGTTTTGAAAGACCTCAAGCTGGTAGATTACGTCAATTTAATCAATTTGGTGTAGAATTTTTAGATAGTAAAATAGACTTCTTAACTATGATGGATGCTGTTTTAAATCTTTATCATGGTGGAGAAGCTATATTAGGACACGATTTAATTCTAAAAATCAATTTCTTAGGTAGTAAAGAAAGTAGAGAAAACTACAAAGCTGCATTAAATGAATTTTACAAAGATAAAATTGATTGCATGTGTGAAGATTGCAAAAGAAGATATCAAACTAATATTTTAAGAATCTTAGATTGCAAAGTTGAACACGATATTCAAATTAATAAAGAATGTCCTATTTTAACTGATTATTTAATTGAAGAAGATAAAAAAGTCTTCAATCAAATTAAACAAGGATTATCAAACTTAGGAATTAAATATTTGATTGAACCTAAATTGGTTAGAGGATTAGATTATTATACTGGCTTAGTATTTGAATTATATGATCCTTTAAATATGCAATTAGGGGCAATTGGAGCTGGTGGACAATATGGTAATTTGACAAGTGAATTAGGTGGTCCAGCATTTGAAGGAATTGGTTTTTCATTTGGTATAGAAAGATTGTTATTAGCTTTAGATGATAATGCTAAAGAAAGATTATTAAAATCAAGAAAACCATATTTAGATTATTTTGTTATCGATTTAAGAGCAAATAAGGATTTATTACCACTTGAAATTGAAGATATTTTAAGAACTAGCGGTAGAAAAGTTTCTTCTAGTTCTTATTCAAAGGCTTTAAATGGCTCTTTAAAAATGGCAGATAGAAAGAATTCTAATTTCGTCTTAATTTTTGATGATTATAATCAAAACAAAATAATTGTTAAAAACATGAAAGATAGAACACAACAAATAATTGATTTTGATCAAGCTAGTAAGATCTGTCAAATTTTAGTTGAAAATGAGAAAAGAGGTTAATATATGGAAAGAACAATAATGTGTGGACTTTTAAGAAAAGAAGATGTAGAAAAAGAAGTTTGCTTAACTGGTTGGGTTTCAAAAATTAGAAACTTCGGTTCTTTAGTATTTGTCGATTTAAGAGATAGAAGTGGAATCGTTCAATTAAAATTACCAACTGAATTATTTGAAAAAACACCATTAAAGAATGAATATTGTATTAAAGTTAATGGTAAAGTCGTTTTAAGAAGCGATATAAATAAAAATATTCCTACTGGAGAAGTAGAAATTGAAGTTAGTTCAATTCATATTTTTGCTAAATCAGAATTAACTCCATTTATCATTGCTGATAAAACTGATGCTTTAGAAGATACTCGATTAAAAAATAGATACTTAGATTTAAGAAGACCTACCTTACAACACAATTTAGAACTAAGACATCAAATTTTAAAAACAAGTAGAGATTATTTAGAAAACTTAAACTTTTTAGAAGTTGAAACTCCTACTTTAATTAAATCTACTCCTGAAGGTGCTAGAGACTATTTAGTTCCTTCAAGAACTAAAAAAGGTTGCTTTTATGCTTTACCTCAATCTCCTCAAATGTATAAACAACTTTTAATGATTTCAGGAATTGATAGATATTATCAAATTGCAAGATGTTATCGTGATGAAGATTTAAGAGCTGATAGACAACCTGAATTCACTCAAATTGACTGTGAAATGTCATTTGTAAATAGGGAAGATGTTTTAAATGTCATTCAAGGCTTAGTTAAAAAGATTTGGAAAGATTGTTTAAATTACGACTTAGAAGATTTTGCAAGAATCACATATAAAGACGCTATTGATTTATATGGTTCTGATAAACCAGATTTAAGATATGATATGAAGTTAGTAAATTTAACTGATATCTTATCTAAAGGTAGTTTTGAAGCCTTTAAAGGTAAAGTAATTAAAGGTGTAGTTGTTAAAAATTACGCTTCTAACGTTTCAAGAAAGACTATGGATTTAGATAATCAATTAGTTAAGAAATTTAAATTACATGGTGTATCTTTCTTTAAAAAAGAATCTAATCAATTAAATTCTTCTTTAGCTAAATATTATTCTCAAGATGTTTTAGATGAATTATCATCTTTCTTAAAATTAGAAGATAATGATTTATTGATTGTTGGTGCTAATGAATCAAATGAAATAGTTTCTGTTGCACTTGGGGCAATTAGAAGTGAATATGCTAAGAAATTAAATTTAACTGATCCAAATGTCTTTAAACCATGTTTTGTTATCGATTGGCCTTTATTTGAAAAAGTTGAAGATCATTATGAATCTTTATCTAACCCATTTACTAGACCTAGAGATGAAGATTTACATTATTTAGATAGTGATCCTACAAAGGTTTTATCTTATGCATATGATACTGTAATTAACGGTATGGAATTATCTAGTGGTTCTTTAAGAATTTACGATGGTCAATTACAAGAAAAAGTCTTTGAATTATTAGGCTTAACTCAAGACGATATTAAACAAAGATTTGGCTTCTTTGTAGATGCATTTAATTATGGTACTCCTCCTCATGGTGGATTTGCCCTAGGTGTAGAAAGATTAGCAATGTTAGTTTGTAAAACTGATAATGTTAGAGATGTTGTTGCTTTCCCTAAGAATTTACAAGCTAGCGATGTGATGAGTGAATGTCCTTCCTTAGTCCCTGTTGAAAACTTAGACATTTTAGGCATTCAAGTAAAGGAAGAAAAATAATGAAGTTTTCAAGTTTTAATATTGATAGAAAACTAGTAGAATTCTTAGAAAAAAATGGCTATAAAGAATTATCTTCAATTCAAGAAAAAGCTATTCCAAGTCTACTAGCAAACAAATCCAGCTTTGTTAAAGCTCCTACCGGTTCAGGTAAAACACTTTGTTATTTAGTTCCTGTTGTTAACGATTTAGAATTAGATAAGGCATGCCAAGCTATTATAATAGTTCCTACAACCTTATTAGTTGATCAATTATATATAACATTTAGAAAATTTGTCGAATATAAAAACTTCAAAATTGATGTAGTAAAAGATGGTACTAGTAAAAATGTAGATTCTTATAGTGGTCAAATTATAATTACTACTCCAAATATGTTTATCTACAATTATTCTAAATTTAATCTTAAAGATTTAAAAAGATTAATTATAGATGAAGGGGATATGCTTATATTTGATGGATTTGAAGAACAATTGATTCAAATCTTAACTATGGACTTAAAAGGCAGCAAGTCTTTATTTACTGCTAGTGTTGATCAACACTTAAATACCTTAGTTAAAAAATATATCTATGCTGATAAATTAATTGAAGTAAATAATGGTCAAATTACTTCTAATAATGTCACTCATTATTTTGTCGACATTAAAAATTACGATAAAGTAGAAGCTTTAATTAAATTCTTAAAAATTAAAAAGCCATATAAGGCTATTGTATTTGTTTCTAAAAAGAATGAAATTGATCAAATTTCTAAAAAATTAAATGAGGCAAGCTTATCGCATTTAGCAATTAGTGGTAATTTATCAAAAAGAGAACAAAATAGAATCTTAAAATTATTTGCTTCTGATCAAAAATACAATCTCTTAATTGGTTCAGATTTAATTTCACGTGGTTTTGATGTATTAGATGTATCTGATGTTATTTCATTAGATTTACCTTACGATTTAACTTATTATTTCCACCGTGCTGGTAGAACTGGTAGATTTGATAGAAAGGGTAATTCTTATATCTTCTATTCTGAAAACGATTTGACTAAGCCAAGAGAACTTGCTAAAAAAGGACTTAATTTTAAATATTTAGTTTTAAAAGAAGAATCCTTAAAAGAAGAAAGAAGCTTATCTGATAAGGCTAATAGACCTAAGATTAATAATAAATTGTTAGAACAAGAAATTAAAAAGAATATTTATAAATATAAATTGCGTTCTAAAAAGGTCAAGCCAAATTACAAAAAGAAAATTAAGATCGCTATTGAAAGAACTAAATCTAAACACAAAGAAGATGTAATTAAGAAAAATCTTGCTAAAAGAAACGAACAAGAAGGCACTTCTTATACATATTATAAAGAAGATAATTACATCAAAAATAAGAAAAAACAGTTCAAAAAATCAAAATAATTTAAAAAGTCTATGCATTTAATTACATAGGCTTTTTGTTTTGCTAGAATTTATCTATTTCTTCGATTAAGAAATTAATAGCTTCATTTTCTTTTAATACTTTTAATGGAACACCTTTTTTAAAGACAAGGAAGTTATTTTTTCCACCGGCTATTCCTAAATCAGCATCTTTTGCTTCACCTGGTCCATTAACTATACAGCCCATAATAGCGACTTTAATATCTTTATTTACATATTTTAAGTGTTCTTGAATAACATTATAGACTTTAAATAAATCTACTTGAGTTCTACCACAAGTTGGACAAGAGACTAGATCAGGGACATTATTTATTAAACCTAGGCCTTTAAGTAAGTTTTTAGCTGCTACTACTTCATCTTCACATGGTTCAGTTAAACTGATTCTAATAGTATCTCCTATACCTTCTTTTAATAAAGGGACTAAAGCGATTGAAGATTTAATAGCTCCTATATAGTTAGCACCGGCTTCAGTTACTCCTATATGAAGAGGGTAATTAAATAATTTATCGGCTTTTTTATAGGCTTTATAAGTTATATTTGGATCAGATGATTTTAATGAAAGTACGATATTATGAAAATCTTGTTCTTCAAAAAAATCTACATAATCTTTTAAAGCAGCTACCATATTAGTTGGATTACTTACTTTATATTTTTTAGGTAATGAACCTGAATTTACTCCTATTCTTAAAGGAATGTTGTGATATTTTAAAGCGTCAATAATTTTTATTAAATCTTCTTTTGAAGAAATATTTCCAGGATTTAATCTAATTGCACTAGCTCCATTTTCAATAGCTAGAATGGCAAACTTAGGATTAAAATGAATATCAGCAATAATTGGAGTGTGTGAACGGGAAGTTAATTCTTTAAAAGCTTTGGCATCTTCTAAATCTAAAACTGATAATCTAATTAAGTCATTTCCTAATCTTTCACATTTTTCAATTAAGTCTAATACTTGATCTACTTTGCTTGTTTTAATATTTGCCATAGTCTGGATAAGTATTTTAGAATTTCCACCTATGACTTTATTTCCTATATTAATTGGTTGTTTATAATGTCTTTTTATCATTGTTAACCCTTTTCTTTCAAAATTATTGTAATGTTTATGTATTTAAATATCAAATATATGTAAAAATTAGGGAAGGAAAAATTATAAAATGTCATGCACTAGTTAATAAATAGTAAATAATTAGTAGATAATTAGTAAAGTAAAATATTTTGACAATAATTTCATATTTTTATATAATAATTTTGCTTTAGACATAGATAAATGCCTAATTATTTTTTATTTCACTATAGATTTATTACTAATAATTATGGTATATTAAATAGGTTGCTACGAAAGGAGTATTGTATATGGCTGAAACAAGAACTGAAATAACTTTAAAATGTACTGTCTGTGGAGAAGAAAATTATATTTCTAGTAAAAATAAGAAAAATCACGCTGATAGAATCGAATTAAAGAAATATTGTCCTAGATGTCAAAAATCCACTCTTCATAAAGAGAAGAGATAATCTAAATAATTAAGGAGAATTACAATGGCTGATATCATTATTTGTAACGACTTAGGTCCAGGCAAAATGTTCACAAAAGATGGCAATATCTACACAGTCATCGATATTGAACATAACAAGACTGCTATGAGACAAATGGTTGTTAAAGTTAAAGTCAAGAATTTAAGAAGTGGCACCATAAACGATATGACCTTTACTGGTGGAGATAAAGTCCAAACTATTTTCTTAGATAAAAAGAAGATGACATATCTTTATGATGATGGATCATTCTTTGTCTTCATGGATGGCAAAACTTATGAACAAGTTAGCATTCCTCATGAAAGATTAGAATGGGAAAAACAATTCATCAAGGATGAATCTGAAGTTACAGTTACTTTCTATGAATCAGAAATTTTAGGTGTTGAATTACCTAGTAAAGTCGCATTAAAGATTGTTCAAACTGATGATGCTGTTAGAGGCGATACCATTAATAACCCTAGAAAAGATGCTACATTAGAAACTGGTTTAGTAATCAAAGTTCCTATGTTCATCAAAAATGGTGAAATGGTTTATGTCACCACTAAAGATGCTCAATACGATTCAAGAGTTAACGGTTAATATATCTAATATATAATAAATGACGATTAGAATATTCTAATCGTTTTTATTTTTGGTTTAAATATGTTATATTATCTTTGTTAATTTCAAAAAATTATTAGAAGGAGAGAAATATATAATTTATGAGTACAGGTGGAATAATTGGCATTGCTATTGCATGCTTTGTTGTTGGAGGAGCATTAGGCTTTTTCTTAGCTAGATATTTTATCAAAAAGGAAATTCAAAAACATCCTCCTATTTCTGAAAAAGCCATTAGAGCAATGTTTAAACAAATGGGTCGTCCAGCTTCTGAAAAACAAATTAAGCAAGTTATGGCATCCATGCAACAAGCTGATAAAAAATAAATTAAAGAAGGTCCTAGCTTAACTAGTAGGACCTTTTAAAATTGAATTAATTAACTTATAAGAAAGTCAACAAGATTAATTATTTTAATTCCAGAGATATTACCAAAAGCATATTCATCTAAAGTTATAATAAATTTAGGGTAGTTATCTTTTATATTTAATAGATTTGATACTTCACGTTCAGAAGTTTCAGGTAAAGTTCTACATACTTGAATGTATATTTTTTCATCTTGCTTAATTGCGACAAAATCAATTTCTTTATCTCCATCTTTTCCAATATATACTTCATAATTACGTCTTTTTAGTTCTAAAAAGACTAAATTTTCCATCATTGCAGCAATACTTGTAGGATTAAATCCATATAAAGCGTATTTAAATGATTGATCGCTTAAATAAAATTTTTCTTGTGTTTTTAATATGTTTTTGCCTTGCAAATCATATCTTTTACAACGATATATTACAAAAGCTTTTTCTAAATATTCTAAATAGTTATATATTTGTTCGCTTGATATAGTTCTTTTTTCGGCTTTTAAGAAATTTACAATTGAATTAGCAGAGAATGTTTTACCTACATTTTCTATTACAAATTTAATAACTCTATTAAATAAATCTAGATTATTTATATTATGTCTTCTAGATATATCGTTAATTACTACTGAATTAAAAATATCTTCAACAATTGAATAAGCTGTCTTATCATCAAAATTATTATTAACTACTAAAGGGAAGCCACCTAAGCGCAAATAATTTTGAAAATGTTCTTTATTTGTTTTAGTATTATCATTTTTAAATTTCAAATATTCTTTAAAAGAAAGGGTAAAAATAGGAATTTGAACATATCTACCACTTAAATAAGTAGATAACTCACTACTCATAAGTCTTGAATTAGAACCAGTAACATATATATCGGTGTTATATTCTTCAAATAGTTGGTTAATTGCTTTTTCCCAACCATCGATTTCTTGTAATTCATCTAATAAAAAATAATAAGTAGAATGATCTTTAATGCAATTTGTTAATTCATCTAACATCATTTTATTAGTAAAAGATGAATCGTAATTTAATAAAGAGTATTTTTTAGTAATAATGTGATTTTCATCTACACCCATTGCTATAAGTTCATTTTTTAGCATTTCCAAGATTGTAGATTTACCACATCTTCTTACTCCAGAAAAGATTTTAACTAATTTAACGTTTATAAATGGTTTCATTTTTTCTATATAGTCTGTTCTTATTACCATATTGTTACTCCCTTTTTATAAATTATATCAAAAAAAGTTATAAAAATAAAAAGTTTTTACGAAAATTCCATAAAAACTATTTAATATTAGTGATTATTTATTAAAACTTAGAAAAACTTTTGAAATTTAATCTTTTAAATCTTCATTTAAATTGATTTAAAAGTGAATAATCAAGACATTTAAAAAGGATGAAGAAATAAATCTTGCATCCTTTTTAACTTGATAATATGAATTTAGTTTTTCTTATAATGAGTTTCTGGTTCAGAGTTAGTAGCTAAGCGTTTAATATTAGATTTATGTTTTAAAATTACAAATACAGTAAATAAGAAGATAAATATTGTATGAATATAAGAAGGGTCTAATCTAAATGTGTCATTAAAATAATAGAAGAGTTTTAAACTTGAAGGGGAGTAAATATTTATTATTCCAAAAATTGTAGAACAAATAAGAACACTTATTACACCGATTATACTTGCTAAGGAAACTCTTTTTCTTACAAAGAAAGTAATTAAGAATATTGTTATTCCTATAATTGCTAGCATGTAGTTAGTACATAAACAAAATCCACCATAGCACGAGACGCATTTTCCACCTTTAAAATGATGGAAGATAGAATAAGAATGACCAATAGCAGTAGATATTCCTGCTAAATAATAAATAGTACTTAATGGAATAGAAGGAGAAATATTATAAATAAAATCCTTTATAGGAGTAGCACATATAATAAAGTACCATCCCCAAGTAGCGATAATTGTTTTTAATACATCTAAGACAATTACTGCATAGGCGGCTTTTTTACCACAATATCTACCAACATTAGTTCCTCCAGCATTACCTGAGCCAACTTTAGTTATATCAATGTGATAAAAGAATTTACTTATAAATATAGCCCATGATATTGAGCCTAATAAATAAGATGAGATAAATGCAGCTAAATACAATAAGATTAAACAAACTATTTGCAATGGAAAATCCATTTTTCTAACTCCTTTTTTGACGTTATTATTATATCAAAATTTATTTATATAAATGGGCTTATTTGCTATAATATTAATTGTATTGGAAAGATTATTTAACATGAGTGAAAATATTAAAAAAGAATATACTGCTGATAATTTGCAGTCTCTTTCAGAAATGGAAGCAGTAAGAAAAAGACCAGGTATGTATATTGGCTCAACTGATTTAGTTGGCTTACATCATTTAGTTTGGGAAATTGTAGATAACTCAGTTGATGAAGCTAAAGAAGGCTATGGTAAAAGAGTAGATGTCACTATTCATACTGATGGTTCAATTTCTGTTGAAGACCAAGGTAGAGGTGTACCTTGTGATATAAACCATAAAGAAGGCTTATCTGGATTTGACATGGTTTATTTAAAATTGCATTCAGGTGGAAAATTTGATGAATCAAATTATAAAGCTGCTGGTGGATTACATGGGGTTGGTGGAGCTGTAGTTAACGCTTTATCAGAATTTATGGAAATTCATTCATTTAGAGATAATCTTGATAACTGGATTAGATATTCAAATGGAAAAAATACTTCTAAAGGAGAAAAAGTCGCAACAAAAATAACTAGAACTCCTTTAACAAAGGCAAAAAGGGGAACATTAGTTACTTTTAAACCTGATCCATTAATTTTTAGCGATACTAATTTCGATTATCAAAAAATTGCCAATAGTTTAGATGATAGAGCTGGATTAAATAAAGGTGTAACTTTCACCTTATATGATGAAAGAACTTCTAGAAAAGACACTTTCTTTTATAAAAATGGTCTAAAAGAATATTTTAGTGTCCACCAATTTGGTAAAAATCCAATTTGTGAACCAATTTATATTCAAGGTGAATCAAAAGTCGATGATAAAGGTGAAGAAATCATCAAAGTTGAATTTGTTGGTCAATATTATCAAGATTTAAATGCTGAATATATTTCTAGTTTTGCAAATGGTGTTAGAACTGGGGAAGGTGGAAGCCATGTAGTTGGACTTAAGAAAGGTCTTACTAACGTATTTTTAAAATACGCTACTTCTCATAAATTAATTAAATCTAAAGATGGCAGTTTAGAAGGTGGAGATATTAGAACTGGTTTAAATTGCATCCTTTCAGTTTCTATTCCTGAAAAGTTAATTATCTTTGAAGGTCAAACAAAGGGTAAATTAGGTACAAAAGAAGCTCTAAATGCTACTGATGATGTCATTGAATCTAATTTATATTATTATTTAGAAGAACATCAAAAAGACACAAAACAAATTTTTGATAAGATTTTATCGGCTTTAGAAGAGAGAATGGAAGCTAATAAAGTTAAAGAAAACATCAGAAAGCTTTCTAAAAATGATAGAGCTAAATTATCTAATCTTTCTGGCAAATTAACTCCTGCTTCTTCTAAAAATTACAAAAACAATGAATTGTTTATTGTTGAAGGGGATTCAGCTGGTGGCTCTGCTAAAAAATGTAGAGATAATAAAACTCAAGCTATCTTACCTTTAAGAGGTAAACCTAAAAATGTTGTTGGTGAAACTGGTAATGATATTTATGATAATAAAGAATTAAATACCATTGTTTATACAATTGGAGCTGGATGTGATAAAGACTTTAAAGAAAAAGATATGCACTATGACAAAATCATTATCATGACAGATGCTGATGATGATGGATGTCATATTCAAAACTTATTGATTTCATTTTTCTATGAACACATGCGTCCATTAATTCAAAATGGGCATTTATATATTGCTTGTCCTCCTTTATATCGTCTTGCTAAAAAAGGTGAAGAAATATATTGTTGGGATGATCAAGATTTAATAAAAGCTAGAGCTAAAATGGGAAAAGGATACGTCTTATCTAGATATAAAGGATTAGGTGAAATGAATCCTTCTCAACTTGGTGAAACTACTATGAATCCTCAAACTAGACGTTTGATTCAAGTTGTTATAGATGATGAAGATGAATGTTCTGATAAAGTTAAATTGTTCATGGACAAAAACTTTGCTGATAAAAGAAAGGAATGGATTGACACAAATATCGACTTTTCCTTTAAGAAAGACTATTTTGAGGAGATTAAGTTAAATGAAGAAACAAAGTAAAAAAGAAGTTGAATTTGTTCAAAAAATAGATCCTACAAGCATGTCAGTTGTCATGGCTAATGACTTTAATAGATACGCCAAAGCTGTTTTAACTGATAGAGCAATCCCTGATGTAAGAGATGGTTTAAAACCAGTTCAAAGAAGAATTATCTTTGGTATGTATAACCAAGGTAACACCTTTGATAAACCAACAAGAAAATCTGCTACTACAGTTGGTTATGTTATGGGTCATTTTCACCCACATGGTGATTCTTCAATATATGATGCTTTAGTTAGATTATCTCAGGACTGGAAAATGGAAGTTCCTTTAGTTACTATGCAAGGTAACAATGGTTCAATTGATGATGATCCTGCTGCTGCTAGTAGATATACTGAAGCTAAATTAGCTAAGATATCTTCTTTAATGGTACAAGATTTAGATAAAAACACAGTTGAGATGCAACTTAACTTCTCAGATGAAGAATATGAACCAACTGTTTTACCTAGCTATTTTCCTAATTTATTAGTAAATGGGGCTAATGGTATTGCTGTTGGTGCTGTTACAAATATTCCTACTCATAACTTAGGGGAAGTAATAGATGCTACAATTTATGCAATTTCTCATAAAGATTGCACAGTTAATGACTTAAGACAATTTATTTTAGGTCCTGATTTTCCTACTGGTGGCTACATCGATCAAAAAGATGCTTTAAATAAATTATATGAAACAGGTAGTGGGGCTTTTTATATTAACGCCACTGCTAAAATCGATTATGATAACAACACTATTGTTATTGATAGTGTTCCTTATGGAACTATTAAAAAGAATTTTGTCGCTGATTTAGATAATGCAAGAATAAATAACAACATCGCTAATATTGATGAAATCTTAGATGAATCAACTGAAGATGTAAGAATTGTTATTTATGTTAAAAAGGGTCAAGATCCTAACGCTATATTATCTTATTATCGTAAGAAAGGTCTTTTAAAGTCCACCTTTAGTGGTAATATGCTTGCTATTAGTAAATCTCATCCTAAGACAATGAACTTATATGAGATTATTCAAGCTTATATTGATCACCAAGTTGATGTAGTAACTAAAAGAAGTAAATTCAATTTAGATAAAGCTAATAAAAGACTCAATGTTGTCAATGGTTTAATTAGATGTGTAGATATAATTGATGAGCTTATCCAAGTAATTAAACAATCAAAGGGTAAAGCAGAATCAAAAACTAACATCATGAATAAATTTGGCTTTGATGAAGATCAAGCTGAAGCTATTGTCATGCTCAACTTATATAAGATCAATAACCTTGATTATCAAGCTTTTTTAGATGAAAAGAGCCAATTAGAAGCTACAATTAAGGAAAATACAAGATTATTAGAAGATAGAAGCTATCTTGAAAAGAATATAATTAAGACCTTAAAAGCTATTAAAGAAGAATTTGCTACACCTAGAAAGACCTTGATTTTAGATAAAGAAGACGAATTAGATGATGTAGATGTCACTAAATTAATCGCTAAAGAAGATTGCATGGTAGTTTTAACAAAAGATGGCTATATAAAAAGAACAAATATGCGTTCTTACCAAGCTACTTTAGTAGATGATGTAAGTAAAGACTTCCCAAAATTAAAGCAAGGGGATGGAATAATTTTAAATTTAAAATGTTCAACTCACGATGGAATTATCGCCTTTTTAGAATCTGGTAATTACATTTATTTACCTGTATATCAAATTCAAGAATGTAAATGGAAAGAAGAAGGTAAGCATTTAAATTTCTTTGTTAAGAATTTAAATAGCCAAGATAAAGTTGTCTCGGCTTTTGCTATAAATACATTTGATTTAGAAACTTACTTTATTATCCTTTCTAAAAACGGCAAGATAAAAAGAACTTCCTTAAAAGAATTTGAACAAAAGAAAGCCACTTCTAGAGCTATTAAGGCTATAGGATTAACTGGGGATGATAAAGTCATTAAAGTTTGTATCTCTACAAATAATTCTGATGTTCTCATCTTACAAAATAACGGTTATGTTTCTAGATATAATGAAAACGATATTCCTACTGTTGGTATAAAAGCTGGTGGGGTAAAAGCTGTTGATAATTTAAAAGAAGGTGTTTATTGTACTTCAATGGTGTTATTAAATCCTTCTCAAATTTATAAATTAGCTGTTGTTGCTGATAAAAAGGCTATAAGAACTATTTCTAGTAACAATATTATTTCTGCAGAAAGACTTGCTAGAAAGACTCAATTAATTAAAGTCTTTAAAAATAATGAAATGAATATTATTGATATAGTGCCTTTAAAGATTAAAAAAGGTGAACAAACCTATGTTTATATCTACACTGATCAAGAAAATATTCCTATTAATGTCTCTGAATTACAAAGTGTAGATTTAGGTGGAGGAATTAAGCCTAATATTGATATTAAAGGCGATCTAATTCAAGGTGTCCATCATTTCTCATTTATCATCGATTCTTCTTTCAAGCTTGAAAAGCCTTCAAAAGTTGCTCCTCAAGTGAAAGTTAGTAAAGATGAAGGGGATAAACAAGTCACCTTATTTGACTTATTTAACCAAGAAGATTAGTTAACTAGCTATAAAATAAGGATTAGTATATAATTTAGATAAGATGATAAAAAGCATTGTATGTGATTATAATTGTTCTTCTATTTATCAAATACCAGTTAGTTTTTATAAAAATAACAACATAAAGACTGTCTTAGTTGATTTAGATAACACAATTATTCCTTATAATCAAAAATTACCTTCTAAGCAGGCCTATTTGTTGTTTGATGAATTCTATAAGGCTGGGCTAGATGTAATTATTGTCACTAATAATCCTAAAAAGAGAATTGAAAAGATTGCAAAAAAATTAAGAGTTAAATATCTTAGTTGTACATGTAAACCATTTGCATTTCGCTTAAATAGGTTCTTAAAAAAGAACCACGTCGATAAAAACAAGTGCATTTATATAGGTGATCAACTCATAAATGATATATTTATGGTAAGAAAACTCAAAATTAAGTCGGTTTTAGTTCTACCATTAACAAATAAAGACCACATAAGTGCTAAAATAATAAGACCATTAGATATTCATTTAAGAAAAAAATACCAAAAAGATGATAGACTTGGTATAAACTTAAATAGAAAGGGGTAAAAATATGTTCTTTAAAAAATCAAATACTACAAAAACGACCTTAACAAGTCAAATTAGAATTTCAAGATGCTCATCTTGTGGGGCAATATTACAAGATGAACAAAAAAATGAAGTAGGATATATCTCACCTTCTAGAATTGAAAAGCACATTGAAGAATTAACTTGTAATAGATGCTACAATTTAAGACATTATAACGCCTCAAGTAATGAATTTGATGCTGATTATAAAAAGATCTTAGCAAATGCAGTTAAATCTAATTCTTTAATTGTCTTAGTAATAGATTTGTTCTCATTTGAGCCTTCTTTAATTCCTAATATCAGCCAATATTTAGGTGATAATGTCTTAGTTATCTTAAATAAAAGAGATGTTATACCTTCTAGTAAAGACGATAATACTATTTTAGAGGAATCTAAGAAAAGATTAGCTAGTGAACATATCTATCCTAAGAAGATGATATTATTTTCTTCCTATTCTGGTTTAAATGTCAAAGAATTATTTGATTCTATGAATGAACTTAGAAAAGGGAAAGATGTCTACTTTATCGGCTCTTTCTTAGTTGGTAAATCTTCTATTGTTACAGAAATGTTACGTCAATATAAAAATACAACTGATAGAATGATTGTCACAAAACAAGTTGAAGGAACTGTTTTAGATGTTATGGAAATTCCTTTAGATGAAGATTCTTCTATGTATGATACTCCAGGTATTTATAATCCTTCTTCAATTTTAAATCAATTAGAAAGAGACACATATAAATACATTATTCCTAGAGAAGAAATTAAACCTAGAGAAATTGTCCTTGAACAAGATCAATATTTGATGTTTGGAGGTGTAGCTTGTTTAGGTTTAGAAACAGAAGGTAAAACAAGTATTGTATTAAATGCTTCAAATAGCCTTGAAATTAACAAAGTCAAAAAAGACAAGCTTGAAAGAAGCTTTAATTCTTTAGCTAGCAATAAGCTTGGTAAGCCTTCTTCTAGCTTAATTAGTCAACTTTCTGATTTAGAAAGAAAAGAAATCTTAATTCCACCTAGTGGAAATATCAAATTGACAATTTATGGATTATTAAATATGACATTTAAAGGTGAAGGACAAAAAATTGTCATCTATTTACCTAAAAAGGTCAATATTAAGGTCTTAATTAACTAATTTATGAAGGATATAGTTTTAATTAAAGACTTTCATCCTATCGATTTAACTAGCCTAGAAATTGCTTCTAGGCTATCTAATTTTTATAAGGTCTTTATTTATATCAATCCATCTAGTCCTACTTATAAAGAAGATGCTGCTATTATAAATCTTGGCTTAGCTGATTTTAATTTAATAGGGAAAGTAGAAATTATATCTAATCTAGATTTTAATAATAAAGATTGTATATTTATTCAATTAGATAAGAAATTAGGAAAATTTGATAAATCGATAGAATGTAAATATAACTCATCTATTTTTAGTTTAGATGATAATAGCTTACAAGTTGATCTTCCTTATATTGAAAGTGAAGATATTCTTAAGGGAAGAAATTTTTATACTTCTATTTCTATTTTGAATTATTTTGTTAAATATAAAAGATATTTTGCAAAAAAAGTTCTATCATATCTTTCAATTTCTCGTTATAATCATATAGTTAATGTCGCAAATTTAGCTTATTTAATAGCTAAGAGTAATTCTTTAGACCCTTATTTAGCTTTTAAAGGAGGGTATTATCACGATTTAACAAGAAATAGTTCTTTATTTACTAAATACAATGATATTGTTGATTTAAAATATGCTAAATATTTTTATAACAATGAGATTCCTTGTTTTATGTATCATCAATTTACATGCGAATACGCTTTAAAAGACATCTTTAAAATTGAAGATGAAAACTTATTTGAAATGATAAGATTTCACACATCTGCTAATAAAGATATGTCTAAATTAGCTAAAGTCGTATTTGCAGCTGATAAAATTGAACCAGGAAGAGATTATGAATCATATTATTTAGTAAATGAATGTCTTCTAGATATAGATAATGGCTTTAAACAAGTTTTAAAGGCTAATAAAGAGTATTTAGAAGGGCAAGCTAATTATGACCCTAAAAAAGAGAATTTACTTACAATAAGCTGCTATGAATGTTATTTAAATAAAGGAGAAAAATAAAAATGTATCAAGCAAAAAGACTAGCTAAGAAATTAGCCTATAATCTTGACTTTCATAAAGGTGAAGATGTCAAATTAATCGATGTCTCTTCTAAGACACCTCTTGCAAGATTTTATATCTTTGTAAGTGCCTCAAATTCAAGAAAGTTAAACGGTTTAAAAGAACAAGCCTTAGAAATAATTGATAAATCAAATGCTAGTATCAACCATGTTGAAGGGAAATCTGAATCTTGGATTGTCATTGATGTTAATGATATTGTCATTCATGTTTTAACAAGCGATGCTAGAGAAAAATACAGATTAGATTATTTATATCAAGATTGTCCTGTTATCGATTTTTCAACTTATAAAAAGGGAAATAACTAAATATGAACATTGTTGTTATATGCCCAATGAAAGTTGAATTAGAGGCTGTTATTAAATTAGCATCTAATCCAATAAAAGAAGAATATAAATACATCATAGGCTATTCATTTGAATCTAAAATGGGTCACGTATTTGCTTTTGAAGCAAGTATAGGTAAAACAAATATGGGATTTGATTTAGCATATTTAGATTCAATTATGAAAATAGACCATGTGATATGTTTAGGAGTAGGTGGAGGATTATTAAAAGATATGAAACCACTAGATATAGCTATAGCAACAAAAGTATGCTATCACGATGTAGATGTACGTGTATTTGGTAAATATAAACTTGGTCAACTTCCAGGCTGTGATTTGTATTTTGAAGCTGATAAAAAGATCATCTCTAAATTAGATAATTTCAAACTCGATTTAAAAGATTCTAAATTATATAAAGGCTTAATAATAACTGGTGATCAGTTTGCAACTAGCTCTTTAATGACACCTAGTTTATTAGCTGAATTTGATAATCCAATTTGTGTAGATATGGAATCAGCTGCTGTTGGTCAAATTTGTAATAGAATGCATATACCATTTAATGTAATTAGAAGTATCTCTGATTGTATATATCAAACATCTAATTCATCTCAAGCTAGTATGTATAATAACTTTGAAGAGCTATCTTCATTACAAGCTAGTAAGATGTTACATTACATATTAAATAACTAATATAAAGGTAATATAGCTGCTAAATTAGTAATAAAACCAGTTAGCAGCTTTTTAAATTTAAAAAAAGTGGGTAAATACTCTACTTTCTTATTATATATCTACTTCGTATAATCTCTATTATGTTAACCAAAATATTAAAAAATGGCTTAATATAGGCTTTTTATCAACTTACAATAAAAAAGATAACTAAACTTATCCACCTAGAATATGATGAATTTTAGTTAGTTATCCACACTAAATTATTACTAAATTACTACTAGATATTTACTAGATTGTATGAATAATGATTTCTAGAAACAAGTCTTATATAGGCTTACTTCTTTTAAATTGTATTTTCTATATACCCTACTCTTAATTAAATATATGAGTAAGTCAACTAGCGCCATAGTGATAATAGCAAGTAAAGTTAGACTAAATAAATTATTAATGTTGTAGTCTTGGTTAGCAGCTTTTTTAATTAATACACCTATTCCTTTATATGAAGTATCTCCCATAAATACTTCCCCCATTATTTCACCTTTTAAGGCTAGTCCACTAGTTTGAAATAATCCTAGATATAAATAAGGGATGTTTAATGGAAATACTACTTTAAATAAGTTATTTAATTTATAGCGTCCATCTAATCTAAGTGTCATCTCATATTTTGCTGTAATTGAACTAGCGCCTATATAACTTGCTTTATAAATTAAAGGAAAGGTCAATATTCCTACTAAGACATAACAAGTTAAGTTTGTATAAATAATAAGTATGTAAATTAAACAAGCTGTTGGAAAACAAGTCAGTATATAAATAGTTGGTTTTAGTATTTCCCCTAGTAGCGGAATAAATCCAGCTATAGTTCCTAGTAAATACCCTGCTATTAAACTAATTATTAATGTTATTAATATTCTTAATAAGGATAAACCTAGACTTATAAGTACTTCTTTCTCTTTTAATAAGTAAAAGGTGTTTTTTAATGTTAAAAAGAATTCAGGAAAGACAAATTGGCTAGAAGATAAGCTAATTATCTCCCATATAATTATCATTAAGATAATTCCAATAATTATATAAAACGGCTTAGTATGTATTATTTTATCAATTAGCTTCATATCGTTTTTATTATACTCTATATGTCTTTAAAAGGCTTTATTTCCCTTTTTAAGAGCTTATATTAGTGTATTTATATTAATAAGAATAGAATTTTGAAAATAAATTATCTGGTATTTGACTTAAGTTATCAATATTAGCTTCTTTTATAAACTTATTTACATCAAATCCTCCATAATTAAAGCCAAATGGATTAATTACTTTATTTGGATTAGTAAATTTATTTAAGACTTTATTTAATATAGAACTACTAACTCCAAAATAATCATCGCTTATAATATTGTCTTCTATTAATTCATTGATATCATTTAAGACTAAGTTAGCATCGTTTGATTTAATATCTGCTACAGCTAATTTAATATTATCTAAAAAGTAAGTAACATCATCTTTATATTCTTCCTTTTCTAATTTAGAAGATATAAATAAACCAGCTTGAATAAAGCCTGTGTAGCCTTTAAGATCATTTAAGCCTAGATTTTTAGAATAAGAAGCCCAAGAAGTAGTTAAATTCTCTTCTAAATAGTATTTATCATTCTCACTTTTAGAAGAAAATATATTAGTTAGAACTGGTTCAGCTACTAATACATAATCTACATCTTCCCCATTGTATTTACCTGTTTTTACTATAGGTGGGGTTAAACTAACGCTATCTACTTCACTTTTTACTTTTACATTGTGTATTTTTTCAAATATTTTAGTAAAGGTAGCTGACTTTCCAAAAGAGACGATATTATCATCATTTGAAATTGTTTTATCTACATCATTACCAGTAGCTACTACATAGCAATTCCCAATAGTTATAGGAGTTACTAATTTATAATCTAAGTTGTTATTTTTAATTAAGTTTATCCCATTTGCTAAATCGAAAATAAAAGCATCATATTTTAAAGAAACTATATTACTAGCCATAGTGTTTGCTTGGACTATGCTGACATTTTCTTTGCTGTCTTTAATAAAACTAGAATAAATAATTGAAGGAGCGCCTAATGGGCTTAAAACCTTGAAATTAAGCTTATTTACCTTACTTGAACTTGAAGAAGATGATATAGGTGTACAGCTAATTAATAAGCTTAAGCAAGTTAAACTAAGTAAAGATATTTTCTTAATATTCATATTTTCCCTCTTTTATGACCTTCTAAATTATAATATTTACTCATTTTAAAAAGCCACATATTTGCTTAATATGTGACTTTATAGTTAATTTAGAAGACTTCTTTAATAGATTCACCAATTAAGTTGTCGTTCTTTTTGATGTAGAAATTATCTAAGATTGTAGCGCCTATATCACCAAAAGAATGTCTTTGAGGAATTTGTTTGCCATCTTTAATTAATTTTGAATAGATAAATAAAGGAACTCTTTCTTTTGTATGATCAGTTCCGCTCCAAGTAGGATCATTACCATGATCAGCACTAACTAATAACAAATCATCTTCTTTAAGGTTATCCATTAAGACTTTTAACCATCTATCAAAGTCTTGAATATGATTACCATAACCGATAGGATTTCTTCTATGACCATATTCAGAATCAAATTCTACTAAGTTTACAAAGCACATCCCTGTAAAATCATCTTCTTGAACATATTTAGTAGTAATATTCATGCCATCTTCATCTGAAACTGTGTGAACTGTTTTTGTTACGCCTTGTTGATCAAAGATATTAGCTATTTTTCCAACACAGCTAGTCATATAACCATTCTCTTTTAATTGATCCATCATAGTATCATAAGGTGGTTTTAATGCATAATCATATCTATCAGCTGTTCTTTTAAAATTAGAAGGATCAGTTCCAATATATGGTCTAGCAATGATTCTACCTAATTTATATTCAGGTCTATTGCAGATGTCTCTAGCTATTTGACAATCTCTATATAACTCTTGTAAAGGTACAATTGCAGTATTTGCAGCTATTTGTAAGACTGAATCTGAAGAAGTATAAACAATTAAAGAACCATCTTTTAGCTGTTGAGGGCCTAAATCTTTAATAATTTCAGTTCCACTAGCGGCGTAATTTCCAATTATCTTTCTTCCAAACTTCTCTTCTAATTCATCAATCAGTTCTTTTGGAAAGCCAGTATCAGTAAATGTCTTAAATGGTTTAGAAGTATATACACCCATCATTTCCCAGTGTCCAGTCATAGTATCTTTACCTTTTGAAGATTCTAAACAAGTAGTTACATATGAATGAGGATGACTTACTTTACTAGTTCCTGGAATATCTTCTAAATCGTTAATTCCTAAACTGTTGATTGTTGGAATATTTAATCCACCCATTTTTTGAGCGATATGAAGATAAGTGTTTGCCCCTAAATCGTTATAATCAGCTTGGGTTGGGTCTTTTCCAATTCCAAGTGAGTCACATATTATTAAGAAAACACGTTTATATTTTTTGTATTTTAATGCCATATAATTAAATTAATTTCCTTTCGTTAATATTATATCAATTCATTTTTTGTTCTAGTCTTAATTTACTCATTTATTATTCATATATTTATCATAAGCCGATAATATGCGCTTAGAAGAGACATGAGTATATATTTGAGTAGTCTCAATTTTAGAATGGCCTAACATAAGTTGAACTTGTTTTAAATTTGCCCCATTTTCAAGTAAATGAGTAGCAAATGAGTGGCGTAAAGTATGAGGCGATATCTCAATAGATATATTGGCTTTAGTAGCGTATTTTTTCACTTGCTTATAAAAATATATTCTTGAAAGTGGGAGTCCATCCTTATTTAAGAATAAATACTTTGTTTTAGCCCCTTTATTGTACTTTCTAAAGGTCTCTACATAATATTTAATATAATAAATAGCAAATTCTCCTAAAGGGACTATTCTTTGTTTATTTCCTTTACCAGTTATTGTTAAATATTGATTTAAAAAGTTGATGTTCCCTTTTTCTAAGTTAACTAATTCAGAAACTCTTAATCCAGAAGCATATAAAGTTTCTAACATGGCTTTATCTCTAGCTTGATATGGTTTAGTAATATCAGGGGCATCTAATAAGGCTTCTACTTCTTCAAAAGAAAGGACATCAGGTAGCATTTTTTCCATTTTTGGTAAATAAAAGCCATTTAAGGAGACATTAATCAAGTTATTTCTATTTAAATAGGTGTAAAAGCTTCTAATTGTAGTAGCCATTCTAATTACACTAGCAGTAGCTAATAACCTATTAGAAAGATACATTACATAATCATCAAGGGTCTTTTTAGTTAATAATGAGATATCTATATCGTTAGTAAATTTAATAAAACTAGCTAAATCTAGTTCATAAGAGGAGATAGTATTTTTTAAATCCCCTTTTTCAACAGCTAGATAAGAAAGAAATTCATCTTGAACTTGACTAATTTTCATCTTTTTTCTCCATATAGTCTTTTAATGTTATTAAACTTGGCTTACTTAAACTCTTATTTATTTGTTCTATTATAGCCTTTGATTTATAAGAAGTTAAATCTTTATGAGAATCTTGATTAAATAAAGTGATAGTCTGAATATCCTTTTTAGAGACTATATTATCTAAAGATATACCTATTAATCTAATTTCTTCTTCCCCTTTATAAAAATCATATAAAAGATTAATTGCGGCTGAACAAATTGTCTCATAAGAAGATGAAGGTGGGATACTTACCCCTTTAGATTTAGTCTTAAAAGAAGAATCACGCAAACTAACTACTACTCTATTAGCTTTTTTAGAATAAGAATTAAGCTGTTCTATGCAATTATAGGTGAGTTGTTTTAACATATCAGCTAATATTTCTATATCGTTAGTATTTTCTTTTAAAGTAGTCATATTAGAAATAGATTTAGGATCAAAAGGAGATGTTACTAGCTTATCATCTCCTATTCCATTAGCCCAATTAATTAAAATAGAAGTTGAACTACCTAAAATTGGTTCTACTATTTCCTTTTTAGCTAATGCGAGGTCTTTAATAGTATTTATATTTACTTGTTTTAATTTAGGAGTGGTCTTTTTTCCAATTCCATACATCTTAGAAATGTCTAAATTCCAAAATAGTTTCTTATAATCATCATCTAAACAGATAGTAAGCCCCATAGGCTTTACTAAATCAGAAGACATCTTAGCTAAAAACTTGTTGTAAGAATAACCAATCGAACACTTTAAGGAGAGCTTTTTATAGATTTCAAGTTGAAGATCTAATAAATATGAGTAGGCATTATCTTTATTAAAATATGAAGTCATATCAATATAGGCTTCATCTATACTTGCTATTTCAACTGACTCATACTTAGATTTTAAAAAAGACATGAAGTTAGAAGAGACTTTAGAATAGAGATCATACCTGCCATTTATAATAATTAAATCTTTGCAAAGTTGTTTAGCTTTATAAATTGGCATAGCAGAATTAACTCCGTATTTTCTAGCTACATAATTAGCAGTTGAAACAACTCCTCGTTTTCCATCATAGCCAATACAAATAGGGAGGTTTTTTAATTTTGGATTACAATTTTCTTCACATTGAGCAAAAAAGGCATTTAGGTCAATATGGACTATATTTTTCATAAAATCAGGTCTTTTTATTCATTTAGTAGTTATTTAGTATATTTTTAGTTGTTTCACAGTTATTTTAGATGTTCTTTTTATCTAAAATTGCCTTCTCTCTTATTTCTTTAGCTAGAGATAATGAGTTAGATGAGACGTCTAGACTTGAAGAATTGATAGCTCCAATTTGGTAGATAATTTCATCTTCATTAAGCTGTTTGATATTTGAACAAACATCATCTTTACTTCCCTTTTGCTTATAAACTAAATAGGCGTTATCGGCTAAAGAAAGGACTTGGCCTAGATGAGTAATAACAATTACCATGCTCTTTTTAGATATCTCTACCATTTTTAGACCGGCTTTGTAGCCTATATTTCCTGAAATACCAGAATCAATTTCATCAAAGACTAAAGTATCTGAAATTGAAGCGTTATTAAATACGCTCTTTAAGGCTAAGTTCAATCTGGAATTTTCCCCTCCTGATAAGACTTGTTTTAATGGGAGATATTTCCCTTTGTTATTCATATTCACTACAAATTCAATTTTATCTATACCTGTAGAAGTTAATTCTTGGCTTGTAAATTCAATTTCAAACCCACCATCAGCTAATTCTAATGAGGCTAATTGCTTATTAACATCATTTTTAAGGCTTATAGCAGCCTTTTTTCTTAAAGATGATAATTTTATAGCTAACTCATTTAATTTAGCTAGAATGGCTTGTTTTTGGCTTTCTAAGACTTCTAAGTCATGATCAAAGTTAATTATATTCTCATGTTTAGATTTTAAAGAAGCTAATGTAGATAGAATTTGACTTGTTTGTTTACCGTATTTTCTTTGTAAAGTAGTTAAATCAAATAGTCTTTGATTAATTGCATCTAGTTTAGCAGATGAAAAGTCTAGATTATCATAACTTTCAAATATTTCTTGTAAACTATCTTGTAAAGAATAGATATCTTCACTAGCTTTATTAGCTTGAGTTTCTAATAAAGAGTCTTTTAAGCCATTTAAAGCGGATTGTAGCCTATTTAAGAAGTCATTTGCATCAATTGAGTCATTTATATAATAAGATGAAGAAAACTCTTTAAAGGCGGATTGAGTTTGATCGTATTTACCTAGTTCCTCTTTTTGAGTATTTAAGTCTTCAATTTCATTCTCTTTTAGCTTATATGATTCAATTTCATCTATTTGATATTTATAAAAGTCTTTCATATCTAAGTTGATAGACTTTTTAAAGTCCTCAATTTTAGTATTTAAATCTTCTAAAGCAGAATATTCTTTTTTAAATTCATCTTTAACTAACTTAATATCTTCTAAATAGTTATCTAATAGCTCTAATTGAGTATTTGGATTAAGTAAATAAGATGAATCACCTTGAGAAAAGATGTCAATTAAATTAGCTGAAAGCTTTTTTAATAAATTGAGGTTAGCTAATTCCCCATTTATTCTTACTTGAGCTTGCTTAGAAGGAGTTAAGATTCTACTTATAATTAACGAATTATCTTCATTGATGTAATCTTTTAAATATGGATGAGAATTAATAAATGACTCATCTAAGATAAAATTAGCCTCAACTACAGCCTTTTTAGTCTCATCTTTAAGCTTAGAAAACTCAGCTCTAGTTCCACATATTAACCCTAGCGCTTCAATTATAATTGTTTTACCTGCCCCAGTTTGACCAACTATAACATTTAATCCTTTAGTAAAATTTACTTCTAATTTATCAATAATGGCAAAATTTTCAATTCTAAGTGATTCTAACATACCTTAATTTCCTTTTTTACTACCTAAATATTTTACCATATACTTATAAATATGCCTTTTCATATTTTATTTGATATTTAATAAATCTAGATATGAAAAAAGTCTTAATATTTATCTAATTATTAAGACTCAGTTTCATCTAATAGCTTATTTAGCACTTCTTTTACTTGTTTAGGAGTTAAATTGTTGTCTTCTAATTGTTCTTCAACTTTCATTCCTAAGATGAATTTCTTTTCTAATGTGAAGAATTTAACATTTCCTTTAAAGTTATTAGCTAATAGTAAATATGAGAAGTATTCTTTAAAAGTACAATCAAGATAATCATATAAATATACATTTTTATAACTACAAATTGTATCTATAAGCTTATTATCAATAGGTTTAATTTGTTTTAGGTATAAAATATCTAACTTATCTTCAAAATAAGAAGCTAAGATATTCCCTTTTATACCAACTACAATTAAAAGTGAATTAGAAGAGTTATTAGTTATTGTATATGGAACTAATTTAGTATCCTTAATTTCTTCTTTTTCTACTTTTTGACGCTCTATTCTAACAAAATAAGGGCCATTTGATTTAAAGTCGTAGTTATAAATTGCATTATATAGGCTAATTTGGTCATTTGGTTGATAAATAATAGAATTTGGTAAGCTAGTTTCCATTCCAACATCAAATATGCCTTGATGAGAAGGACCATCTTGTCCATTTAATCCACTTCTTTCAACTACAATTAATACGCTTTGTTTATTTAAAGATATATCTGCAAGGAGTTGATCATAGCTTCTTTGCATAAAGCAAGAATAAATAACTAAGATAGGATGGTATCCATAAATAGCAAACCCACAAGCTAAATCTACACAATGCTCTTCTGATATACCTGTATCAAAACAGCGTGTTGGATATGTTTTAAAGCATTCTTCTAATTTACTTCCTAAAATCATAGCTGGGCAAATTAATATAGCTTTAGGATCTTCTTTTAATTTATTAAATATAGCTTTAGAAGAATAACTAGTTAAATAATCTCCTTTAGAACTATTTTCCCCACTTACTCCATGATAATAGCCAATATCATCTTCTTGAGCTAGCTTATAACCTTTGCCTTTAATTGTCTTAACATGGATAAAAACACTTTTATCAATTCTTTTAGCTTGAAAAAAGGCTTTTGAAAGCTTTTTATAGTTATGTCCATCTAAAGGTCCTAAATATACATAATTGAATGATTCAAAGATATTTGAGCCTAAAAATGCTCTTTTTATAACATTTTTAGTCTTTGTTGCTCCTTTATAGAACCATCTTAATCCTTTTCTATTAAATATCTTTCTGAAATTATATGCTCCATTTTGATAAAAATATGAGTTTTTTAGTTTAGATAAGATTTTAGAAAGCCCACCTTTTGGCTTACTTATAGACATGTTGTTATCGTTTAAGACAATAATCAATTTGCCATAGTTAGCTTCATTAATAGTATTTAAAGCCTCAAATGAGACCCCATTTGAAATAGAAGAGTCTCCAATTACAACTATAGTAGAAGAATTATCGCCATTTAATTTTTTAGCAGTGGCAATTCCACTTGCAATTGATAAACAAGTTCCTGAATGTCCACCATTAACTTTATCAAATTTAGATTCTTCTCTACTCGAAAATCCACTTAGACCATCTTTTAATCTAATTAGAGCTAAATCTCTATCAGTTAAGATTTTAAAAGTGTAGGTTTGATGAGATACATCAAATAAAATGTCATCTTTAGTAATATCAAAACTAGCTAATAGTTCAATTGTTAATTCTACTACCCCTAAATTTGAAGAAAGGTGTCCGCCATTTTTTAAGACATCTTTTATAATTTCTTCTCTTATTTTACACGCTAAATCTTCTTTATCTTTGATTGATAAAGATTTTAAATTACGATAAGAAAAGTGTTTTAGGTCAATTTGGTCCATTTTATTAACTAATTATCTACTAATTTTCTACTATTTGATTACTAACTTGTGATTTTAAGCTATCTAGCTCTTCGTTTAGCTCTTCAACAAGCTTTTTTCCCTGATTATATAAATCACTCATTTGTTTTAATGAAAGATTATCTTGAGTTTGTAATGTTTGAATTATTTCAACTAATTTTGCTTGTTTTTCTTCAAAGCTCATTTTCATAATGACTTCTCCTTATTCAATTATCTTGGCTTTTTTAATTCCATCTTTAAAGCCTATTTCTATTTGATCATCTTTAGTAAGTTGACTGGCTTTATTAATAAGTTTATTATCCTTTTTTATTATAGCATAACCATCTTTTAGACTAATTAAGGGATTTAATAAGTCGAGTTTGTGATTTAAGTTAGTAATATTATCTTCATATAAACTTATTCTTATATCGACTTTGTTTTTAAATAAGTCATTTAATTTAGAAATGGTCTTGCTCATTTTATTTAGACTTTCTAAATAAGAAGAATCTAATTTTAAATTCAGACTATCTATTTTAGATTTAGTCTTTTCTAATCTAGTTTCATAAGATAGTTCACTTAATTTAGATGCTAAGTCCATAATTTCTATCTTTTTAGATGAAATTATCTTATCAAAGGCTTTATCTAGACTTTGTTTATAATTAATTAGCTCATTTTTAATATCAACAGCGTCTTTTAAAACGCAATTAGCAGCTTGAGTAGGTGTAATACAATTAATATCAGAAACTAAATCGCAAATTGAAGTATCTATTTCATGTCCAATACCAGTAATAGTGACTTTTGGTGAACTAGCTAATACCCTAGCTAGCTTTTCATCATTAAAGCAGCTTAGATCTTCTTTTGATCCTCCACCTCTAGCTAATATAATTACATCACAATCTGATTTATAGGCTTTATTTAAGGCCTTTATTATGCTACTAGGTGCTTCTTTTCCTTGAACTAGACAGTCAAATAAGACAGTTGAAGTAGGTATCTTTCTAGCCAAGGTATTTAATATATCTTGATAAGCGGCCCCTTTTGAAGAAGTGACTATGCCAATTTTTGTTATCTTTTTTGGCAGCTTTCTTTTTCTTTCTAAAGAAAATAAGCCTTCTTTTTGTAATTTCTCTTTTAAAAGTTGAATTCTAACTAATTCATCCCCTAGTCCTTTTTGAAAGACTTCTTTTCCAATAAATGAAAGTTGACCATTACCTGGATAATAAGATATATCTCCTTTAATTATGACTTTATCACCTATATTATAAGGTTGACTTATTTTTTGATCGTAATAAGAAAAAACATTAACCTTCAATGTGGCTTTTATTTTATTATCTTGCCCCATTTCAGTTAATGTTAAATACACGTTACCACCTTTAGTAACTTTAGAACTTATTTCCCCTTGGATTTTTATATTTTGAAATAATTCACTAGATAATACTTCTTTTAAGATGGAAGAGATTTCAAAAACTGAAAAAACTTTATCTTTAAATGAACTAGGTACATTCATATTATAAAATCTTATCTAAGACAGCGTTTATATATTTATAATCCTTACTAGAAAGATATTTTTTAGCATAGTCAACTGCAAAATCAATTAAGATGGCTTTAGAAGTAGCCTTTTCAAACTTACCTTCGGCAATTACTTCAATAAATAAGGCTTGAGAAAGTAAATTTAATCTATCAAATTGCCATTTAACTAATCTTTCTTGTACTAATGACTTAATTTGATCCATATTTTTATAACATGAAAGGTAAATTTGTTTAGTAAATAAATCAATATCAGCTAAAGATTCAACTTTAAAGATATTAATAAGAGTTTGATTGATATCATAATCTAGTCCACCCTTTTGATAAACTAAATTATCATATATACAAGTTATGATATTTTCTCTAATTTGATAGCGACTTATACCCATAATAAACTTTCCTCTCTAAAGAACACTTATAAAAATAACAAAAATAATTTTAATCTACTTTTTTGTTAATAGCAAGCTAATTAGCCTAATTTTTAATTAAACTTGCTTAATAGATAGGCCAATTCTCTTTCTTTGCTTATCTATAGAAATAACTTTCACTTTTATAATATCACCAATAGAAACAACATCATTGATATTTTTAACAAAAGTTTTGCTAATTTCAGAAATATGAACTAAGCCATCTTCATGTAAACCAATATCTACAAAACAACCAAAATCAGAAACGTTTCTAATAGTTCCTTCTAATATCATTCCTATTTTTAAATCATCAATAGAAGTAATAGAAGAATCTAATTTAGCAACCTTAACTTGATTTCTAGGATCTAAACCAGGCTTTAAAAGGTCATTTATTATATCTTTTAAAGTAATAAATGTAGTATCTAGTTTAATTGCAAGGCCTTCAATTTGCTTATCATCTATATCATTTAATTTCTCTTTTGCTTGTTCTAAATTCTTTATATCGTATAATTTTAATAACTTATTAGCAATATCATATGATTCTGGGTGAATTGAAGTAGCATCTAAAAAGTTAGTCCCATCTTTAATTCTTAAAAAGCCAGCGGCGTTTTTAAAAGCCTTTGGTCCAAACTTATTAACCTTTAATAAGTCTTTTCTAGAATTGAATCTGCCATTTTCTTTTCTATAATCAACTATATTTTTAGCTAAGCTAGTTCCAATACCAGATATGTAGCTTAATAAAGAATAAGAAGCGTAATTTAAATCAACTCCTACTCTATTAACTACATCTTCAACTACCCCATAAAGGGCTTCTTTGAGCTTAGTTTGATTAATATCGTGTTGATATTGACCTACTCCAATTGATTCAGGGTCAATTTTTACTAATTCTGAAAGAGGATCAATTAATCTTCTTGCAATACTTACTGCACTTCTTAAAGCGACATCAAAATCTGGGAATTCTTCAATTCCTAATTTACTAGCTGAATAAATACTTGCCCCAGCTTCTGAAACTATAACTACTTGACATTCAAGTCCTTTTACCACTCTTTCTTTCAAGAATTTTTCTGATTCTCTACTAGCAGTTCCATTTCCTAAAGCAATATATTTAACGTTGAACTTTTTAATTAAAGTAGCTAATCTAGTAGCTTCTTTAACTAATTCTTCTTCCTTTTTAGTAACTGTAACATAAGTTTTAGTGGTATATAAAACATTTGAAAGTTCATCGACTATAGCGATTTTACATCCATTTGTATACCCTGGGTCAAATCCAAGGACGTTACAAGATTTTAAAGGGGCTTGCATTAATAGATTTTCTAAATTGCACTTAAATGTAATTATAGAATTATCTTCGGCTTGTTCAAACATTTGATTATATATATCATTATCTACACTTTGTTTAATTAATCTAGTATAGCTATCTTTAATTATTTGATTGAACAATTCTTCATATGGGCTTTTATATGGAATTTCAAAATTAGCGATGTGATTTAAAAAGACTTCTTCATTTATAATGATGTCTTTTACTAAACACTTTTGCTTTTCCCCTCTAAATATAGCTAAGACTTGATGAGGCTTAACTAATTTTACTAATCTTGAGAAGTTTTCATAATTATCATAAAGGTCGCTAGTCTTATTTTTAGAAAGGGTTACTTGTAATATACCGCTTTTTAAAATGATGTCTTTTAAATAAATTCTATAATTTGTATTATCCGAAATTTCTTCAGCGATGATATCTTTAGCTCCATCAATAGCTTGTTTAATATCTTCTACTCCCTTTTCCTTATTTATATATTTACTAGCTTCTTTTTCTAAGGTGTTAGAAGTATCTTCTTTTATAAAGTTAGCAAGTCCTTGTAAGCCTTTTTTAATTGCAAGTTGTCCTCTAGTTTGCTTTTTAGGTTTATATGGTCTATATAAATCCTCTAATTCAGTTAAGGTCAAACAATCTTCAATCTTTTGTTTTAATTCAGGAGTTAACTTTTCTAATTTAGTAATAGTATCAATTACTGTTTGTTTTCTATCTTCTAATTTTCTTAAATATTCTAATCTAGTAGCAAGGTCTCTAATTTGAGTATCAAGTAAGCCATTTGTCACTTCTTTTCTATATCTAGCAATAAATGGGATTGTTGATCCTTGATCTAATAACTCAATAGTATTATTTACTACTTCAAGAGGTATATTTAATTCTTCGCTTATTTGTTTATTTATATTCATTTTAATTTCTTCCTAATCTTATATATTTTATCAATTCTTTTAACAATTATCAAAACTATATTGTTTACTAATTTACTACTAATTATTTACTATTTTAAGACTAATAAGCCATATTCATTTAATTTTTTAACATTTTAGATATCTTTATAAGCATTTTAAAGGTCTAAAAAAGTGATTTAGATTTTTCTTCTAAACCACTCATTTTCTTATTTAACTACAATGTTTAAGATTTTATTAGGAACAAAGATTACTTTAATTATGGTCTTGCCTTCTATGTGTTTATAGATTTCAGGCATGTCTTTAATCTTTTCAACTAATTCATCTTTATTATCATAATTTAATGGTACTTGGATAGTTCCCCTATGTTTACCATTAATTGAAATTGATAAAGTTGCTTGTTTACTTGAAGCGATCTCTTCATCAAATTTAGGCCAACTGACAAAATCAATAAAGCCATCATCTTTAGTTATTAAGCTATAACATTCTTGAGAAATATGAGGAGCAACTGGTGCAAGTAATTGACAGGCTTGTTTTAAATATTCAATATACAATTTATCTTGTTGATAGAAATTATTAACTAATATCATTATTTGAGAAATAGCAGTGTTGAAATTTAAGTTCTCATAGTCACTAGTCACCTTTTTAATTGTTTGATGCATAATTTCATCTAACTTATGATCATTTTCTAAGGTGTACTTATTGATGTAATTTTGATCAGCGAATAATCTATAGAATCTATTTAAGAATCTAGATGCCCCAGCTAAACCATTATCTGACCAAGGTAAGGATTGATCGATAGGTCCTTTAAATAATTCATATAATCTTAATGAGTCAGCACCATATTCTTCTACACATTGATTTGGATTTACTACATTGCCCTTTGATTTAGACATCTTGTTTCCATCTGAGCCAAGTATCATACCTTGATGACGTAATTTCTTAAATGGTTCTGGACATTTTACTACTCCAATATCATATAAGAACTTATGCCAGAATCTTGCATATAATAAATGTAAGACAGCATGTTCAGCTCCACCAATATAAACATCAACTGGTAACCAGTGTTCAATTAATTTAGGATCAGCGATTTCTTTATCATTTTTAGGATCTAAATATCTAATATAATACCAGCTAGAGCCAGCCCATTGAGGCATGATGTTAGTTTCTCTAACACCTTTTTTGCCATCCACTTCTACATTTAACCACTTAGTAGCTTTACTTAAAGGAGGTTTACCATCTCCACTAGGAGCATAATTATCTAATTCAGGTAATTGTAGAGGTAAATCAGTATAACTAACTGGGACTAAGCTTCCATCTTCTAAATGGATAATAGGAATTGGTTCACCCCAATATCTTTGTCTAGAGAATAACCAGTCTCTTAATTTGTAATGAACTTTAACTGTTCCCTTTTTAATTTCAACTAATTTATCAGTTATTACTTTTGCAGCTTCTTTATTATTTAAGCCATCAGCAAATGAAGAATTAATATGTTTTCCATCTCCTTCATAAGCTTGGTTAACGCAATCACCTTCAATAACTTGAATCATGTTGATGTTATGTTGTTTAGCAAATAAGAAATCTCTTTGATCGTGAGTTGGAACTGCCATTACTGCTCCAGTACCATAACTTGCTAAGACATAATCACCTATATAAATAGGTACTCTAATATTATTAATAGGATTTATAGCATAACTACCTGTAAATACACCTGTCTTTTCTTTAACTGTGGATGTTCTTTCAATTTCAGATTTATTTTTTACTTGTTCAATATAATCTTCAACTTGCTTTTTATTTTCTTTAGTTACTAATTTACTAACAAGAGGATGTTCAGGAGCTAAAGTTACATAGGTACAGCCAAATAATGTATCTACTCTAGTTGTATAAACGTAGAACTTTTGATCTGAGCTAGCAACATCAAATTCAATTTCTACCCCTTCAGATTTACCAATCCAGTTTGTTTGCATTGTAATTGTTGAATTTGGCCAATCTAGCAATTTAAGTCCATCAAGTAACTTTTCAGCATATTCAGTTATTTTTAAGACCCATTGTTTCATATTAACTGTAATAACTGGAAATCCTCCTCTTTCAGATTTGCCATTTATTACTTCTTCATTAGCTAAGACTGTTCCAAGTTCAGGACAATAATTTACTGGTCTAGAATCAATATATGCTAAATTATGTTCATATAATTTTAAGAATATCCATTGAGTCCACTTATAATAAGAAGGATCGCTAGTTTCAATTTGTTTAGACCAATCTACTGAAAGTCCACACATGTCCATTTGCTTTTTAAAGTTTTCAATATTTGCTTGAGTAAATGGACCAGGGTTTTTGTTATTTTTAATTGCGTATTGTTCAGCTGGTAAACCAAATGAGTCAAATCCCATTGGATGAAGGACGTTAAATCCTTGTGCTCTTTTAAATCTAGCTAAAGCATCTGTAGCTGAATACCCTTCCATATGTCCAACATGTAAGCCTTGAGCTGATGGATAAGGAAACATATCCATGATGTAAAATTTAGGTTTTGAAAAATCGTAAACATCACATTTATATAATGAGGCATCTTTCCACTTTTTCTGCCATTTTTGTTCAATTTGTTTAAAATCGTATCCCATATAAATAACCTTTCACATTCATATATTATAATTATTTAAATAAGTATTGACAATATTAAAATAAACTAGTAATATTAACAATGCATGTGTAGCATGTAAGTATTTGTTTGTCTAATGATTAGTAGTTATAAAAGTAGCTTAAGCTAAATAAGTGAATGCTAATCACCCGGAACAAAGAACTTGCACCTATCTGCTAAAAAGAAAGGAAAATAGAAAACATGTCAAGATACACTGGACCAAGTTGGAAAATCTCAAGAAGATTAGGTTATTCCATTTTAGAAACAGGCAAGGAACTTGAAAAGAGACCTTATGCCCCTGGACAACATGGTAAAGACAAGAAAGTTAAGTTATCAGAATACGGCAAACAATTAGCTGAAAAGCAAAAGTTACGTAACACCTATGGTGTTTCTGAAAGACAATTCAAACGTTTATATCTCATCGCTAGATCACAAAACGAATTAACTGGATTTGCCTTCATGAAAATCCTTGAATCTAGATTAGATAACTTAGTTTATCGTTTAGGTTTTGCTAGAACTAGAAGACAAGCTAGACAATTAGTAAATCACGGTCATGTCTTAGTAAATGGTAAGAAAGTTGATATCCCTTCATATTTAGTAAATGTCGGTGATAAGATTTCCTTAACTGATAACGCTAAGAAGTTCAAGATTGTAGCTGATGCTTTAGAAGCTAATAAGTTCACTGTTCCTTATGTCGAAGTCGACAAAGAAAAGATGGAAGGTACATTTGTAAGAATGCCTGAAAGAAGCGAACTCACTAAAGATATCAATGAATCTCAAATCGTTGAATACTACAACAGAAAGCTCTAATCAAAATTCACAAGACACCTTCGTGGTGTCTTTTTTAATACCCTTTTATAAAAAAACTAGATTAATATTTTCTTTAACCTAGTTATTTTTTCTTTAGTCTATCTTCTAATATTTCAAATTCTTCTTTTGTAATTTTCTTTTCCTTATATAATAAAACATTTCGTTCATGTAACTGCTTAATCTCTTGATTATCTAATGTCTTATCTTTTTTAACATATTGAATAGAAAGATCAGTAGTTGAAGTAGTATAGACTTTTTTCTTTCTTCCTTTATTATTTTTAGATTTATCAATGTCTTCTTTATTTATCATCATAGTATAAGACATGTTTTTCTCTTTCCAGTTATTTTCAACTATCTTATTAAATTCATCTTTAGAGATAATATCTTCATATAATTTAACATTGACTCCTACTATGTTATAATGAATCAATTTTCTAGCGTCTAGTTCAGTTAATGGATGAAGGTTTTTCTTTTTAATTACCCTTTTTAATAAATAATTATCAACATTAATTGATAAATATATATGTAACAATAAAATAAACAATATACAAATATAAGGTTGAAGCTTGTCCCATCCACTTCTAAAAAACATTAAAAATGAAGTCAATACATTTACTAAGACTTCATTCCAGTTTGACACTTTCATAAATGCACAAAATTCTTCAATTCCTGGAAGTGGTAATAAAAAATAATATAAGATTAGTAACAATATTCCTTCAAATCTCAATCTAGCGATTAAATATAATGGACCAAAGAAAAGATATCCAAAAGAAAATCCAACTCTTTTAGTTATTTTATTAGATGCAATATCTGAAAAAACAACATGGTCAATCATATAATTAGAATAGATTATTTTTAACTAAATAATCGTATGCTCCTTTAATTGCTTGCTTATCTGATTCATAAGTGACTAATTCGATAGCTTTTTCTACATCGATAAATTCAATTTTATTTACTTCTTCTAGTTGAGGTTTAATTTCCCCACTTTTATAAATAGCAACAAAAAATGAAACGTGTTTTAAAACATCCGCTTTAGGATAATAACTCGTCTTATATTCATATTTAGTATCTAAATAGACATCTAAATTAGTTTCTTCTTTTATTTCTCTAAGTGCTGTTTGAGAAGGAGTTTCATCATTTTCAACATGCCCTTTAGGAATAGAAATATGTCCTAATGACATATATTCAATTAAGACTTTTTTATCTTTAAAAACAACTGCCCCGTATGATTGTTCTATTTTCATATTTATTAATTCCTTTACTTATATATTGTAAAATATTCAAATAAATATGTAAATATGCCCTATTTATCCTTATATTTATAAGATTAAATAAAATATGAATATAATATAGAACCAGCTACAGTCAATAACCCAGCAATAACAATAGATAATCCACTTATTGCCCCTTGAATTTCACCTAGTTCCATTGCTTTAGAAGTACCAATAGCATGAGAAGCAGTGCCAAAACTTACTCCTATAGCAATTGGGTCTTTAATATTTAAGATTTTACAAATTGCATTTCCAAATAGTCCACCAAATATTCCAGAAACAATAATACAAGCGACCGCTAAACTTGTATAGCCATTTAAAGAAGTAGATACTCCTATTCCAATAGCGGTAGTAATTGAATGAGGTAATAAAGTAATATAGGCTTCATGAGATAAATTAAATGCTAAAGATAATAAATATACGCTAGTTAAACTAGTAACTACCCCAGCTAATATTCCTAAAAATATAGGAAGGAAATTTTTCTTTAATAGTTCAAATTCTTCATATAAAGGAATAGCTAAACAAATTGTAGCTGGTGTTAATAAAGTCGATAAGAATTTAGCGCCGTATTCATAAGTTTGATAGCTTGTTTTAGTAACTAATAAAAATGCGATAATACAAATTACAGAAAATAAAAGTGGATTTATTATGCCTAGTTTAGTCTTCTTTTTTATAAATCTATTTAATTGATCGCCAATAAAATAGAAAAATATAGAAATAAACAATCCAAAAAACAAAGAATCTTTAAAAAACTCATCCATTTTATCTATCCTCACTTGAAATTTGACTTTCTTTATTATTTTCTTTTGTTTCCTTTTTAGAATTAGAAATATGTTCTTTAACTTTTAAAGAATATTTAGTAACTAATCCTGAAACTATAAAAACTAATAAAAATGAAACGACAATAATAACTGAAAATGGTAATAAAAGTGGTTGAAGTAATTCCCATTGTTCTAATAAAGATACACTTGCAGGAATAAACATCAGTGGCATTATTTCAATTAAAAAATGCCCTGCTGAAGACACCTGTTCTAATTTTAGAACCTTGAATTTTAATAATATAAACAAAATAACAATACCATAAATACAAGCTGGAATTGGAGCAGGTATTAATTTAGCAATTATTTCACTAAGGAAGGAAATAAATAAAATGATCATCAACTGCCATATGTATTTCATATATCTTTTTTGTCTTTCTAATTTGATAAAAATCAACAAAAAAGATTATAGAAACCTATAACCTTAAAATCAATACACTTTTATAAAAATTCTAAACTAAAAATAAATTAAATCACTTGATAACTAATATAAATAACTAATCTTGTAACAAAAATTATCTTACATTAGAAACATCTATTTTATACTTTTTATATAAAATTCCACTATAAAAGACACCCTAAGGTGTCTTAATATTATTTATAAAATACTTACTTAGTTACCTGCATCAGGTTCAACACTTAACACAGCTGCATATGCAATAGTAATAGTTTTACCACTTACTGCATTAATCATTTCAGTATGAGCAGAACTAGTTGTAGGCTCTTTATTTTCAACATAACTAGGAGTTATCTTACTTAATTCAAAGAACTTATATCCACTATTATCTACAGTGTATTTTTCGCTAGTCTTTATTTTTTCAGTAATAGTGTAAGTTGTAGCACTTGTAGTAGTATTACTACCCTCTGTCCAAGTATAACCACTACCATCTACATAAGTAGTAGAACTTAATTTAACATAATTAGCAACATCACTTGGAATAGAAATAACTGTAGTAAATGTTACATATAAATCATCATCATAATATGTTTTATTTGTAGTAGTAGCTGAACTACTAAATAAATATTTAGCAGTTAAATCAGTAGTAGATGAAGTAGTAGAACTAGATGTTCCAGTTTCTGTAGCATCAGTAGTATCATCTGCTGATGTACTAGAAACAGTGTAATCAAATGTTAATCCTGTGCCTTTTGAATTAATACCATTTAATGCTGTTGAGGTTTGATCAAAATTTAATTTTGCTTGCCCTGCAGTTTCAATATCACCAATTGTAGCAACTGCTTCAACATTTACAGCAATTTGGTTTAAAGCACTTGTAGAATTATTTTCATTAAAAATAAATAAAGCATAACCAGAACCAATAACACTAGCAGCAGCAACTAAAGGAATAATTGCTCCTAATAAAATTCTCTTTCTCATATAAAATCTCCCTATCCTCTATTTATTAACTACTTGAGCTGAATATGTACAACCTAATGAACAAAGATGTTGATTATTGTAATTTACATCATGATAATGTTCTACACCATTTTTACCAGTTACATTTGATAAATTAGTCATCATAGAATTATATTCTTCAATAGTTGTTGGCTCTTCATTATGTATTTTTTTAAAATAATCAGAATCATTTTGGTTTGTTGTACTTTTATTATAAGCGCTTATTTCAACATCTTTCCAATCGAAGAACTTAAATCCAAATTTAGCCTTAGGATTACTTTCATCCTCATATTGAGTTTTATAATCATGATTTACATAATCTTCTAATTTACCAGTTTCATTATATATTTCTTTAAAATAATCTTTACTTGGATCTAATTGAGAATAATAAGTTGTGTAAGTGTAAGTTATATTCCATATTTTATTAGGATCATTATTATCAACACCAACTTTAACTTCACTCCATCCATGATTGGTTGATGATTTATCACTTCCAACATATTCAAGATTAATATATTGAGCTAATTCATATGGAATTTGAATAGAAACTGTGAATTTAATATCAGTTTCTCCATCAACAAATGGCACTTGTTGACCTGTTCTTGCAGTTACAGTACACATTTGATCATATGCATCATCTTCTCCAGTATTACCATTAAGAACTCTTTTCCATTTTACATAGCCATCAAAATTAGTATTATTTTCATCATCTTTTTTATTTTCATTTATACATTTAGCAATTGTTTCATTATTTGTCCATAAATAATAAGCACCCATTCTATTATCATTATCAGCTTCATTATTTGTTAAATGAATTCCTGTACCTTTAATAACTTCATTATTAGAATCATATCTAGTTTTATCAAATACTAATTTAGTGCAATTTTTATTAGCAGCAGCATCGCCACTAGATACCCCACCATAAATTAAAATATCACCACTAGATAAATTATCAGTGACATTACTAATATTAATTGCATTAGCATCTGCACTTGTTTTATTATTTTCAGCAAAGATAAAAATTGAATAGCCAGATCCAATTAATCCAACTAAGGTGACTATTGGTAGTATTGTTGTTAGTAGAAATTTCTTTTTCATTAATATTTCCTTATTAAAAAATACAGTAGTGTTTTAACACTATTAAATAAAATACTACATATGTGTTTTAAAAGCAAATATTTTTTATCTTCCCTTTTTTTATTTCACTATTTTAAAGTTTTCATTATTAATATTAACAATATTTTAAAGACTCATTTTTAAACATATATTTAATATTTGATTTAAATATAGATTATATACTAAGTAAACTAACCTATTTTAGTATTTGAGTCATTTAATATATTAATATATAATAAGTAAAAGGATTTTATACATATGGATAAGCAAATACTAATAATTAATGACTTTAATAAATTAAATGAAATTGTAGATTCTACTTTTGATTTTAATTTAAAAGATATAGATTTTCTTTCAACTAGAGAATTTGAATCTAGCTGTTCTTTTATTGCTAAGTCAATTAATTTATCTTCTTTTAATATAGATGATATTTCTTCTTTTATTAATGAATATATAAATAAGAATACCTTAGTAGATAAAATGAGGGCTTTTACTTTCTTATTTAGTTTTGCTACTAAATTTAGAAGACTTAAAAAGTTAGGTGCATATGATTTAGTAAGAAAGTTTAGATTTGCTTTTAGTGATATTCCAATGTATGAATTTTTATTTTTACTTGCAAAATATTCAGAAGTTAATGATTCCTCTTCTTTAAAAAGTATTATTAGTGATACTAAATTACTTTTAGATAATTCAATTTTAAAAGATGAAATTGGGGTTAAAAACTTCTATTGTGAACTAATCGCTACTTATTATGAACGTGAATTAGATTCTAGAAATAATGTTGAGGCTATCATTTCTTTAAAAGATGCCTTAAAGTTAATAAATGAAGTAATTAATACCAAACAAGGTACTTCTTATGATAAGTTTTATGTAACTAGAGGAAGAATATTAGTCTTATTAAAAAGATATGATGAAGGTGAATATGAAATTAGACGTGGATTATCTATGCTAGATAATAACGATATTGAAAAAGTTAATAGAACTATTCTTTATGAGAGTTATTTAATTCAGGCTAATTCAATTAGACATTTTGATCTTTCTAATGATAAATATAAAGAATTAGATAAAATCAAAGTAAACAACTTGAAAATAATCACCTTAATTACTACTTTACTTGGTTTCTTACTTGGTTCAATTAATATCTTTTCTTATATTAGTGATCCTTTCTTAATGGGAATGTTATTAATTGCTTATGTAGGATTATTATTAATTTTATGTGGCACTTTATTATTGGGCTTTGGTTTAATTTTTAAAGATGTTAAGAAAAAATATGTAACATATGATATTTGCATACTTGTTGTTGGTATTATTATATTGTCAATTAGTTTAGTGTGTTTATCATTAATTAAATAGGAATAAATATGGAAATAAGTAAAATAACTAGAAAAGCAAAATATTATAACGAAGATAGATATGTAATCTTTAACAATTGCTATATGGTAATTGATGGAGCTACTTCTCTTTTGCCTTCATCATTTAAACCTACTTCTGGTTCTTATTTTGTTTCGTATATTAAAAATAAGCTTCCTAAATTAGATGGAACAATTATTGAAAGATTAAATAACATATCAACTTCCTTTTCTAAATTAATTGAAAATAACAACCAAGAATATCTTCCTAGTGCAGGAATAAGCTTTGTTGAAATAAATGATAATACTATTGATATTTATTCAATTGGAGATTGTGAAGTAGTAGTTTGTTTAAAAGACAATACTATTAAAAGATATGTACAAGATGAATTAATTAAGTTAGATAATAAAGCAATTGAAGAAATGATTAAAATATCAAAAGAAGAAAACATTTCAATTAAACAAGCTAGACAAAACATAAATCCTACTCTAATTAAGCATAGAAAATTAATGAATAAAGATAATGGTTATAATGTTTTTGCCCCTTATAAAAATCCAAATCTCAAATTTTCTTTTAATTCATTAAAAAAGGAAGATGTTAAATACATTTATTTATTTTCTGATGGTTTTGCTTCAATTTGTGATACTTATCATAAATATACATATGAGCAATTATTCACACAAAATATTGATTTAAAAAAGATTATTGATGAAATAGTAACTATTTCAAAAGATGATCCTTTATATAATAAATACCCTAGATTTAAATTAATTGATGATATTACAGCTATAAAAATCGTACTTTAAAAGGTTAATTGTATTTCAAATTAGCCTTTTATTATTGGATAGTTAGTAAATTTTCTTAATTTACTAATCTAAAGATTGAAACTTCCCTTTTCCCTTTTTATTAAATATACGTTTTAATAAATAGCAGCAATTAATGCAGATAAAATTCCTATATATGCTTTTCCTAAATCTCTATCAGCATTTGTCTTTCTTAAATTAACACATGGATGAACAGGATCAACATCAGTTGCAATATCTAATTCATAATCATATTGATCAGCTAAAAATCTAAAATTATTAAATATTTCATTAAGTGGCTTTTCTGGTAAACTTGTTTTATCAAAATATATTTCTACTCCAATAGTCCCACCTTCATAAGGAGAATAATCAAATGATAAGCTGTTGCCATATCCTCCACCAATATATCTTTTAAAAAATCCATTAAATTCGTTTACCCTATGAGATACAAATCTACAATCAGGTTCATCTTCATAGTCGACATTAAATTTAATATCGTAAAAATATTCTTCTAATTCTTCATCTAAGATTATTTCTTTCATTATTTGATGTGCTTCTTTAATTCTCATTTTATTTCTAACTCCTTATATTTAACTTTAATTTAGTAAATCAAGGATACATTTTAAAATCAATCTATCATAAGAAAATTAGACTTAAATACATTCAAATATTAAAATAGTTGACATTAAACATGTTGTATTAATCTATATATGAAATATATACTGATATTTTATCTTAAAACTTAATCTCTTTAATATTTATTCCCTTTTTTAATTTGCTCAAGAGTATATATAGCACCTTGATTTCCTTGTTGAGCACTCATTTTCAAATATTGAATTCCTTTTATTCTATCTTTATAAATTCCATCTCCATCATAGTACATAATACCAATATTACATTGAGCTATAGCATTTCCCTTATTTGCAGACATTTCATACCATTTTGCAGATTCAACTTTATTTCTAGCTACATATTCACCTTTATAATAAAAATTGCCTAAATCACATTGAGCTGAAGCGTTGCCTTTATAAGCAGCCTTAGATATTAAATCCAATCCTTTAGAAATATCTATATTAACTCCTGAACCCAAAAGATATGATTTTCCTAATAAATATAAAGCACCATTATGGCCTTGACTAGCTGCTTTTTGAAACCATTTTATTTTTTCATATGAATCTTTATTAACACCTTGTCCTAATCCATAACAAGTTCCAAGAAAGAATTGTGCTTCATCATATCCTTGTTCAGCTGACTTTTTAAACCACTTAACTGCCTCATAATAGTCTTTATAAACACCTTTTCCACCAAAATAACAAAGTCCTAAATAATATTGTGCTTTTGGATAACCTTGCTCAGCAGATTTTTTAAACCATTTAGCAGCTTGGCAATAATCTTTAGAGATTCCAGCTCCAACAAAATAAATATAACCTAAATTATATTGTGCAATTAAATAATCAAATTCAGCAGCTTTCTTAAAGTAATTGAAAGCTTGGTTATAATCTCCCTTATTAAAATATTGACAGCCAATATCATTTAATTTTTTAGCTTCTTCATTTGAATCATAATATCCCATAAAATTACTCCAGTCATTATTTAAATTTTAGCATTTATAATTCGATTTCAAAACAAAAGCGAAACTAGTTCGCTTTAAAGAAGTATAACACTTCTTTATCTTTAAAAGATAATATATGTCATA
>CAVHUN010000037.1:0-10444 GCA_963639175.1 uncultured Prevotella sp. | reverse complement strand
ATATTTAAGTTGCTTTTAATTTTAAATTAAGATATCATAATAATGTAAGGGGTTACAATTATGGTAAATGTTAAAAAGATTAAATTACTATCTATTTTGTCTATTACGTCTATAATGTGTTCTTATTCTTCTCCTTCAAATATTAATCTATATTATTTAGATAATGATGTTAAAGGCTTAAATAATGCAATTGGTATTACTTCTACATTATTAAAAGATATTAATAATATTAGTGGAAAGACTCATATTATTAAATCAGTTAGTTACTTAGATTCTTTATCTACTAATAAGATGTTACTTGCTTCTTATTATCCAAGTGGATATTCAGTTTATGATATAGATTCTTCTACTATTGTAGAAGTAGATGAAAACGCTAAATTAGAATCTACTTCTAATATGTATTATGTTCCTCTTAGTGGTTTATATTCTAAAGATGAATTAAGTACTATATCAAATTACAATGAATATAGTGCATATAATAAAAGTTATTTTGATAGTTTGAAAAAAGATAGTGAAAATTCTACAAGTGATGAGAAAATCAATCTTATTGAGGATGAAAAAATAATATCTGTAGAATTTAGTAAGTATTTTGAATTAAACGTAAATCAATTTCCAGGAAATTATCCTAAAAGATATGAAATTAAAGAAGGATATTGTGGTTACACTGCTCTTGCTTTAATTCTAGGATATAACGAATTTATTAAGTGTCATGGATATTTCTCTTACGAAGAAGAAAACAAATATATTATTCCAGCAGAAGACACAATGATGATTAATAAGGTGCCTGAAATAATAGATGATTTTTTGCCAGAAGTATTTGGGGATAAATTAGGTTCTAGTTACTCTGATAAAATAAAATATGCTGCAGAAACATTTTTGCAAAACAAATCTGTTAATTATTATTTATTAAATATCAATTGGTATCTAGGAGATTTATTAAGTCCTATATATAATCATGATGAACCGGTTATATTATTTGCAAGTATACCAGATTTAAATTATGGTGAAGACACTGAACAAAAATGTAATCATGCTGTAGTTGTTTATTGATATTATGAAGATTCTCATCGTTTAATTACTCATTATGGCTGGGACTATAAATCAAAAGTAATTTTAACTTATCCATCTTATTTTGAACTTGGGAGCTTTTTCGCTATTTTAAATAAATCTCCTCATAGTTGTTGTTTATCTTATGAATTAGATGGTGAATATTATTGTGCAAAGGGGTGTATCTAAAATGAAAAAGAAAATATTATCATTGCTGTTATTACCTTTATTATTTATTAGTTGTGATCCTGGAATACCTGCACTTATAGCTGGAACTTATGTTGTAAAATCGTTTGATAAAAATTTTGAAAACATTGATCTTAGAGATTTAAAATTAATTGTTGAAGATAGATCTAATGAAGCTGTCTTTTTACAAACGCTAACCTTTAGTTATTTACGCAAAGACATAGATGCATATAGATTAGAAGACCTAGAAGAAATTTCTAATCCAGAATATGGAGGTTATTTAGTAAGTTATGGATATAACAAAGATGAAACAGGAGATGAAAGAAAGACTAATTATATCGATTATAGATTTATAGGTACTCAAATATCTCTATTTCCACCTATATTTGGATATGGGGATATTGGCTGTGAATATTATGAAGCATTACCAAGCTATATTAATAAAAAGAAATTGAAGACTGGTTATCAGGCAAGAACATTTTTTGGCTTACGAAAAGAAGACAAAGATAAAAAGCTTAATATAACATTTGAAATAGATTTGCTAAATTACAATTACGATGAGAATAATGAATATGTAGACTATACAGTTACTGAGACAAGTAAAATTGTATTTGTTCAACAATAACATATTTTAAAAGCTGAGAATTATATAAAACCTCAGCTTTTAAATTTTATTTACTATCTAAATAAATCTCTTAATATCGTTGCCATAGTTACCATTTGATCTATATCAACATATTCAAATCTGCCATGGAAATTATATCCCCCAGTTCCTAAATTAGGACAAGGGAATCCTTTTTGAGTTAAGCTTGCTCCATCAGTCCCTCCTCTAATTGGTTCAAATTCATAACTTAAATTATTTTTCTTATAAATATCTTCAATTAAATTTACTACTTGAGGATTTTCTTTTAATTTTTCTAACATATTTTTATAAGAAATCTTAATATTTAACTTCACGATTTCTTTTCCATATGCATCGTTAATTCTTGTTGCTACTAATTTTGCATAATCAATCATATTTTGTAATTTATTAAAATCATGTTCTCTAATTATATAATTTAAATTAGCTTTTTCTTCTGTTCCACTCATTTCACATAAATGATAGAACCCTTGTCTATCTTGAGTATGTTCTGGACGCATGAATTTAGGCAAACTATCATGAAATTCAATTCCAACATTTAAAGCGTTAATCATCTTATCTTTTGCTGATCCTGGGTGAATTGATCTTCCTAATATTTCTACTTGCATACTTGCAGCATTGAAGTTTTCAATATTTATATATCCAATATCTCCTCCATCAACTGTATATCCAAATTTAGAAACTAATTTATCTACATCTATATGGCTAGCACCTTGACCAATTTCTTCATCTGAAGAAAATACTACTTCAATAGGAGAATGAGGAATATTGTTTTTTACAAAATATTCAATTACATCCATAATAATTGCAATACCTGCTTTATCATCTCCACCAAGTAATGTATTTCCATCAGTGACAATTAAATCATGTCCTATACTTCTTTTTAAAGATGGAAATTCTTTTACTTCCATAATAGTTTGTTCATTTAATCTAATATCTTTACCATCATAATTTTTTATTATTCTTGGTTTAATATCTTTTCCTAAACAAGCTGGGGAAGTATCCATATGTGAATTTAAAAATATTGGATCTTTATTAATTGTACCTTTAAAAAATGCATGAACCGTTGCAAATTTATTTATATAAATATCTTCTCCACCTAATTCTTTTAATTCTTTTGCTAATTCTTCAGCTAACTTATATTGTCCTAAACTAGATGCTTGATTATCATTTATATTAGATTCATCTGATGTAGTTTCAAAGCTAACATATTTTAAAAATCTATCTATTATGTTCATTGTAATTTCTCCTTATTTATTACTTTCTTAATTTTATTATCAAATATTTTTTAATTCAATATTTTTGCGTTTAATTTAAAACTATCTTTAAAATCTATATCAAAAATAAAAGCGCTTTTAAATTTTTGTGCTTTTTTTGTTGTTTTTCCTTAAAATATCGGATTATTTAGCCTTTTTTTATCTTTTTTAGTTGCATTTTTATTACTTAAATTATTATTATATTTATGTACATTATTTAGTACTATGACAAGAAGTTTATATTTGTTATTTTTACTACAATAATAGTCATAAAGGAGAGAATATGGCATCAAAAGGACAAAAATTCAGAAAATACGATCCTGAGTTAAAAAAATTAGTTGTTACTGAATATTTAACTAAAGGTACAGATTTATTAGAATTAGCTTACGTTCACAAAATTGCTTCTCAAGAATCTATTTTGCAATGGGTTAAAAATTATAAGTTATATGGCGATGCTGCTTTCGAAGATAAAAGAGGTTCTGCAACAACACAAACAGCTCCTTTAAAAGGTCGTCCAAAGAAGAACTTCAAATCCGAAGAAGAAAAAGCTGAATACGATAATTTAGTAAGTCAACGTAACAAGAAAAAGACAGCTGAAAAAAGAAGATTAAACAAAGTCAGAAAAAGAAGAGCTACTAGACAAGCTTTAGAAGCAAAACAAATAGAAGAATTTAATTCCTCTAAACAAGACAAAGAATAAATTTCAACTACAATATTCATTTCTAAATTTTATATAGGAATATTATTGTAGTTTTTTATTGCTTAAAAATTTGTATTAGTTGTGAATACTCGGTTATTATTTTCTTGCTCACTTTCTTGCTCACTTCTTGCTCACTTTCTTGCTCACTTTCAAAAATTATGGTAAAATTTAAACAAGAAGAGGATTAAAATGGATAAAGAATATTTAACTGAATTAATCAAAAACGATGAGTGCGAATGGATTGAATATAAAGAAAATTGGTTTGATAGAGAAGAATTAGGATGCTATATCAGCGCCATGTCAAATGCAGCTGCATTTCATGGAGAAGATTACGCCTATTTTATATGGGGAGTAAAAGATCAATCAAGAGAAATCATTGGTACAAATTTCAATTATGATAAAGATGTAAAAAATGAGCCAATCAAGCATTATCTTGCAAGACTTTTGAATCCTAGTATTTCCTTTACATTTGAAACTTTTTATTTTGATGATAAAAAGGTTGTTTGTCTTACAATACCAGCTGCAAAAAGAATAATCACAGAATTCAATAAAGAAAGATATATAAGAATAGGTTCTAGCAAGGAATTGTTTCGTAAATATCCAGAACGTGAAATAGATTTAGCTGTCATTTTACGTAATGGTTTGCCTACAATTATAAATACTGCCTCAAGAAATCAAAACTTAACATTCACAAAATTGAAAAGCTATTATGTTGCAAAAGATGCATTTATAAATCCAAGTTCTTTTGAAGAAAATCTCTCTTTATATGTTCCTGGAACAAAAAGATATAACGAACTTGCTTTTATCTTGTCTAATGAAAATGATATCACTTGTAGAGTCAGTATCTTTAATGGCAAAAGAAAATCAGATAAGCAATATGCTCTCAATGATTTTGGGAAGAAATGTATTTTAATAAGCATTGATCAAATTATCAATTATATTGAATCTTTTAACATCACTAGATTAGATGAAACAAACCGAATCTTAGAAAGAAATGATATTAATCTATTTGATTATGATTGTTTAAGAGAAGCATTGCTTAATGCATTCATACATAATGATTGGACAGATTTAAATGCTCCTATGATTTCTATTTTTGAAGATAGGATAGAAATCTTGTCCTATGGTGGTCTTCCAAATAAACAAACCAAGATGGGTTTTTTAGCTGGCAAAAGCAAGCCTAGATGTAATGAATTAGCTGAAATATTTCTGCAATTGAGATTAAGTGAACGTTCAGGAAGAGGAGTCACAAAAATCTATGATCGATATGGTGAAGGCGTTTTTGACATCAATGAAGATTTCATTAAAGTCACGATTCCTTTTGCTTTTGAAAGAAAATTCGGAAATCATATTGTAGAAAATAATGCTCCTTTTAAACCTGTTTATGAATCAAACTTAAGAAAATATAGTGAAGTTAAGAATATAATTATTCAAGAAATGATACGTAATCCAAAAGTAACAACCAAAGATTTAATTCAAATGACAAAATTAAGTAAAACATCTATTCAAAAGTATATTAAAGAATTGACTGAAAATAATATGATTGAACGTATCGGAAGTACTAAGTCTGGCTATTGGAAAGTACAAGTAGAAAATTAATATTGGTTTATTTTAGTTTGTTTTTGTAAAAAATCTTTTAAATTATCAAAGCACTTAACATTAATATCTAATTGATAAATAAAAACAAAACAAGTTTAACTTTTGTTATGTTAGAATATTAACGTATGAAATACGAAATTAACACATTAGTTTCTACATTAGTAGATAATAAACAAGCAAAAAAAGGATCTATAGGAGCTATTATTGGTCAAGATGAAAAAGATGGTTCTACCTTATATTTAGTAGAATTATTTACAATTAAAAATTGTCCTCACTTACAACTTTTTTATAAAGAAGATCAAATATACGAAATAGATAATAGATAAAATATGGAAAAATACGCATTAGGAATAGATTTTGGAACTCAATCAGTTAGAGTTATAGTTTTTGATGATCAAGGAAATACAATTGTCAAATATAAAGAAGCTTATGAAAATCCTTATTTTTCTTCTCAAAATGGCTATGCTGAACAATGGCCTTCTTATTATTTAGATAAGCTTTTTATTTGCACTAATAAATTAGTAAGTGAACATAAGGAATTAGTTGATGACTTACTAGGCGCTTCAATTTCTTGTTTTAGAGATTCATGTGTAGTCTTAGATGAAAACTACAATTTATTAAGACCATGTATTCTTTGGTTAGATCAAAGAATGGCAAAATGTGAAGATAAATTACCATTTACAACTGAAGCAATTATCCGCTTATCTACAATGTATGAAACAGCAGATTTAAATAGAAAAAGAACCCCTGCTAATTATTTAAAAGAAAGCGAAAAAGAATTGTGGGGTAAAGTTAGACATTATTGGAATATTTCAACATATTTCAATTACATTCTTACTGGTAATCCAATAGATTCTCCTGCTAATTATGCTGGACACTATCCTATAAATATGAAAAAAGGAAAATGGAATTCTCCATCTAATTTTAAAACTCATATTTTTGGAGTTCCTATTTCTTATTTTCCTAAATTAATAAAACAAGGGGAATTATTAGGAACTATTACAGAAGAATCTAGTAAATTATCTGGTTTACCTGTTGGATTTAAAATCTATGCTGGTGCAGGAGATAAATCATGTGAGACTTTAGGAGTAGGTGGATTTGATAACACTTTAGCTTCTATTTCTTACGGTACAAGCTGTTCAATTGAAATATTAACTAAAAAATATCATGACTCTGAAGGATTTTTACCAGCTTATATGTCTCCAGTTACTGGATTATACAATATGGAAATCCAAGTATATAGAGGATATTGGATGTTAGAATGGTTTGCTAAAAATTTTGCATCTGAAGATTTATCCGCTGCTAAAATTGCAAAACAAGCAGTTGAAGAAGTATTAAATAAAAAGATGTTAGAAATTCCACCTGGGTCAGATGGATTAGTCTTACAACCATATTGGGGACCTGGATTAAAGCGTCCTCTTGCTAAAGGCGTAATAATTGGTTTTTCAGATTATCATAATAAATACCATTTATATAGAGCAATTATTGAAGGTATTGCTTTCGCATTAAAAGAAGGTCTTCTTAAAATGGAAAAAAGAAGACACCTTGGAAAAGTAAATAAGATAAGAGTAAGTGGAGGAGGAGCTTCTTCTGAAGCTATTTGTCAAATTACTGCTGATATTTTTAATTTACCAGTTTCAAGGGTTCAAACATATGAAACAGCTTCTTTAGGAGCAGCAATTAATGTATTTGTCAGTTCTTCTTATTATTCTTCTTATAAACAAGCCTGTGAAAATATGGTTCATCAATCTGATGAATTTAAACCAAATCCTCAAAATGCTAAGTTATATCAAAGTATTTATAAAAATGTCTATTTAAAAATCTATCCAAAGATGAAACCTTTGAATATTTCAATAAGAAAAATTCTTAAAAAATAGCTTGACAAAGATATCTACAATGTGGATATCTTTTTTCTTTTAAGTTATTCACTTTTTATTTTAAATAATTGCTAATTTTATTAAGTAAAAAGTGGATAATTTTGTTAAATCCACATGGTGTGAATTAAGGGTAATTTTCTTGGTTATAATTACTAAAAAACGCCTTATTTATGCCACTTTTTAGTGTGTGGATAACTAATTTTACTAAAAAAGTTATCCACTCTATCCCCAAAAAGTTGTCAACAGGTTTATTAAAAATTTTTATCCACATGTGCAAATTGTGGATAAGTGTGTGAAACACTTAATTTTAAGCTCTTTTTTTATATACAAATTGTGGATAACTTTTTATCTATTTGTTGTTATCTTTTTTTATCTAGAAAAGTTAAAAAGTTGTGTTATCATTACATGTGAATTGAGGCCACATTATGAGTGAAAAAATTATTCAATTAGATAAAATTTGGAAATTAGTTTTGAACAATCTACAAGATAAATTTAACAATGATAGAACAACATTTACTTCTTTTATTGAACCTTGTTATTTACTTAGTTTAGAAAATTCAGAAGCTATATTAGTTACACCTTCTGCAATATCAAAAATAGTACTTTCTAGAGATTACCTTCAAGTTATAGAACAAAGCATAAATAAAGTAACTGAATCTAGTTACACATTAAAAATAGTTTCTAAAGATGATATCAAAAAAGACAATACTTCTAGTAAAACTAATAAGAATTCTACTAAATCTTCTTTTTTTGAGAATTCTTTATTACAAGAAAAGTATACTTTTGACAATTTCGTAGTTGGAAAATCAAATAAAGAAGCTTTTCAAGCTGCTCAATATGTATCTAAATATCAAGGTAAGTTCAATCCTTTATTTATATATTCTCAATCTGGACTAGGAAAAACTCATTTATTACACGCTATTGGTAATTATGTTAAAGATAATAATCCTTCTAAGAAAGTTTTATATATTTCTACAGATGATTTTATCAATGAATATGTAAATTACGCTTTAGGGGATTCTGATAAAGAATCTTTAAAAGAATTTTTTAGAACTATTGATTATTTATTAATTGATGATATTCAATTATTGTCTAAAAAACCCGCTACTGAAACAATGTTTTTTAATGTATTTAACCTTTTAGTAGATTCAAATAAACAAATTATTATTACTTCAGATAGATCTCCAGCTCAACTTGAAGGTCTTGAAGATAGATTAGTATCCCGTTTTTCTCAAGGTTTATCAGTTTCAATAGAAAAACCATCCTTAGATACTTTAATTGAAATATCTAAGATGAAAATAAAAGCTAATGGATTTAATCCAGATATTTTTGATAAAGATGCCTTAGAATACTTAACAGTTAATAATTCTACTAATATAAGAGTATTAGAAGGTGCACTAAATAGAATCTTATTTTTCAATATTGATTCAGATAATTTAGATAGAATTACTCTTGATATTGTTAAAAAAGCCTTCCAAAAGGATATTGAAACAATTAAAAAAGGTGAAAAATTATCTGTAGAAAAGATAATTACATTTGTCGCTAATTATTACAATTTAACTACTAACCAATTATTATCAAATGTTAGAACAAGTCAAATTTCGCTTGCTAGAGCAATAGCTATGTATCTTTCAAGAAGTTTATTAGATATGTCTTATCCAAATATAGCAAAAGCATTTAAAAAGAAAGACCATACTACGGTTATAACTGCGTGTAAAAAAGTGGATAACTTGCTTAAAACTGACGACAATATGAAAAAGGCAATAAAACAACTTACAAGTCAGTTAAAAGCTTAATTTATAGGACTTTTTTTGGTATAATATATAGGTGATAATTTTATTTAATTTATAACTTATCCACACTCTCCACAAAATTCACAGGTCTTATTATTATTATTCTTATTAAAGAAAGGAATATTATTTATTATGAAACTTAGCATCAAAAAAGAACCACTAGAAAAAATTTTGAATAACTTAGCTGAAGCTATTCCAGTTCAAACTCCAGAAAACAATTTAAAGAATTTCTTATTTACTGTAACTGATACTTCTTTAATTATTTTATCTAGCGATGGAACTTTATCAATGGAAGCAGTTATTGATTTAAAAGAAGATAATTCAATTGTTATTAATTCTATTCCAGGAACAATTCAAATTCCAGCAGATTTATTAATCAAAGCTATTAAGCATTTAAGTGCTGAAGTTATTACTTTAGAATTAGTAGATGAAACAATTTTATATTTAACTGATGAAACTGCTGAATTTAAATTAAAAGTTGTCGCGGCAAATGAATATCCTTCAATTGATATGGATACAGCTAGTAAAGAATTCATTCAAATCAAAATGTCTGATTTTTGTGAACTTTATAACGCTACTTATTTTGCAACAGCAACTAAAGGCTCAAAAGAATTATTCTGTGGTATTAATATAGCTGCTAAAAACGATAAATTAACATTTGTAGCAACTGATTCTTATCGTTTAGCTAGAAAATATATTCCTTTACAAGAAAATCACTTATTTTCAATTACAGTTCCTAGAAACACATTAACTGTTATTTCTCATATTAATAATTACGATTCTTTAACAATGTATATTGAAAATAGCAAAGTCTTATTCAAAGTTGGTATTTATACAATTTCTTCTAAATTATATTCAGGTGAATTCCCTAATATTGATAAAATCATTCCTACAAATATTTCTTATAGATTAAATGTCAATTCAAAAGAATTTATTAACGCTATAGATACTATTTCAATTATTAATAACTACAAAGTTAAAGTTAGCTGCCAATTAGATGGTCAAGTTGAAGTAAGTACAAATAACCCACAAAACGGTTATTCAAATACATTTTTAAAAAATGTTAAATATGAAGGAAATGAAAACTTTGTAATTATCTTCAATTCTACATATGTAGTTGAAGCAATTAAAGCCTTAAATAGTGAAAGTGTCACCTTAGAATTTGTTTCAGATTCAAGAGCATTCTTAGTCTCTTCTTCTAATCAAACTATCACTCAAGTTGTCACTCCTATTAGAACTTTATCTGACTAATATAACTAAACTTATTTGTATTAAATTGCAAATGAGTTTTTTTATGTTTAAAAACTGAAATAATGAGCAATAATATATAAATATATATTATATAT
>CAVHUN010000036.1:2843-7023 GCA_963639175.1 uncultured Prevotella sp. | reverse complement strand
AATAAGGGCAAGTTATAAAATCTTTAAGAACCATTGCTTTAAACTTTGCATTGTAGCGCATTTTAAAATCCTCCCATACAAATTGTACAAGAGGATATTATTTAATTACATGAGGAGTGAATTGACGCTTACAGTCGTTGTCATTATTTATAAGTTTATAAATTGATTTTAAAATATCTCTACCCTATTTAATAAAAAGTCAATTAGATTGCAGTGGAAGATACCCTCTTCATCATAGAAGCTATGTGGTATATCCATTCTTATAATTATCTTTTTAAAGAAGTCTTTTGTTAGTTTTAATGATAATAATTCTGATTCAACTTTTTCTTGATTATCCATTCTATATGCAGATTGAATATATGCCTTTTTATCAAAATCATTTACTATAAAATCTATTTCTTTTGGAATTCTAGTTCCATTAGTCCTATCATATACTACACCTACATCTACTAAGTATCCTCTTTTTATAAGTTCGTTATATATGATATTTTCCATAATATGTCCTGGATCAAATTTTCTATAATTCAAACGAATATTTCTTAATCCTACATCAACATAATAATATTTATTTGGAAAGTCAAAATAAGATTTTCCTTTAACATCGTATCTTTTAGCAGTATTCACTAAAAAAGACTCACTAATATAATCTACATATTTAGCTATTAAAGTAGGATTAACTTTTTCTTTTCTAACACTTGATATTGCATTTGCTATATTAGTAGGATTAGTCAAAGAACTTATTTGAGAAGCTAAAAAGTCTAAGATGTCATTTAAGATATCTTCTTTTTCAATGTTGTATCTTTCTACAATATCTTTAATATATATTTCCTTATATAAAGAATATAGATATTCTTTCTTTTCTCTTTCTTGACTAATTAAAGTAATTCTTGGTAGTCCACCATATAACATATATTCATCTAAAGCTTTAATTTCATCAATTCCTCTATATAAATAATATTCTTCAAAAGAAAGAGGAAATACAGCTATTTGAGTAGCTCTACCTCTAAATTGGGTGGATATATCTTTAGATAATCCATGTGAATTACTGCCTGTTACATAAACATCTAAGTTTTTATATGACTTAAGCTCATTAAGCATATCATATATAGTAATTTCTATATTCCCATTTTCTTTATCTACAATTTTTTGAGTCAATTGAACTTCATCAACGAATAAATAATATTGTTTATCATTATTAGAAATAATTGATTCTACATAATCACATAAATAGTTAGGATTACGAAATTTATAATATTTTCTTTGATCAAGTTCTATTTTTATTATTTCGTCTTCTTTTACATTTTGAGCATTAATAAGATATTCATAAAACAAATCAAATAACAAAGTGGACTTTCCACATCTTCTAATACCAGTAATAACCTTTATTTCACCATTCCACATATTATCTATGATTCGTTTTAAATAATAATCTCTTTTTATCATATTACCTCTATAATTAATGCCATATTTGGACTAACTTCTACGCCAACTTACTTTCAAATCAAAAGACTCCTAGAATTAACTAAGAGTCTAATAATCAATTTGATTAGTCTAATTTTAGAAGAATGTTCCTCTAGCTTTTTCTTTAGTTTCTTTACTAGCTGTAAATGGAACTCTTGTTGTATAACCAGCTTTAGCAGCAACAATCATCTTTGTAGGCCATTCTTGGATAGCGGCATTCCACTTAAAGACTGTGTCGTTATAAACTTCTCTAGCGGCTGTAATTTCTTTTTGTAAGTAAGAGTTTTGTTTTAAGCAATCTTCGATTTCGTTATGTGCTTTTAAATCAGGATATTTTTCAAATGCAACATTAACTTGACCAAATAATTTATCGATTTGTTCAGAAGCGGCGTTTCTAGAAACATCGTTACCATTTGGATTTGCTCCGCTTCTATAAGCAGCAACTTTTGTTAAAGTATCTTTATCTAAATCGATTGCTTTATCAAGTAATTTAGCAGCGTTTTGTAAGATAACAACTCTTTGTTCAAGATAGTTATCAATTTGAGAAGCATCGTGTTGAATCTTTTGTTGTAATTGTCTTAAATATGTACCTGCATTAATCTTCATAATTAAGAAGATAACTCCTGGGATAATACCTAATACCCATAAGATTACTTCAAATATTATTGAACCAGTTCCTACTTTAACTGGGATTTGTTTATCAATAACATTTACATCTCTTCCAGATTCGTTAACTGGACCATTCATTTCATCTAATTCGTTTGCCATTTTCTAGCCTCCTTTAGTCTTTATTTATTGTATCAAGAAATTTATCTATTTGACTACTAATTTTATCTTCTTCTTGTTCAATAGTATCATCATCTAATATACAGCCCATAAAACATTTATTTCTACCCATACTAGATTGAATTAAATCGCTATTTGAACTAAATTCATCACTCTTAGTAAATTTATTAAATGTATTCTTATCTCCATCAAATTGTCTTGCTAAGATATAGCTTTCCTTTTCAAGAGGATCATATTGATAATAATGAACAGGAACTGAATAGAATTCGCCATTTCTAGCCATTACTGAAACATGTTCAACATATTCAGTTGAAGAGAAAGTACTAGCCTTAATCTTATAAACATCACTTTTTCCAACACTTTTAACATAATCAGATCTTAATATTGCATCAGTAGCAGAATCAGGGTGTTTAAATAAATTTCTATTCATATGATTAGCTAATGATTCAGCTTCCATTCTTGTAATATTAGCTTCATATTCTTCTTTAGGATCATATTTACCAGCATCTGTCATTTGATATAAAGGAATAGATAAAACAGGTGCTAATTCAAAATACAAAGACTTAAATATATTGAATATATCAGAAACAAATTGATTCTTCATTTCTCTAACATCATAAAAATTCATATAAGCATATTCGTTATAATCACCTACTAATCCACCATGAGCTGAATTAACAATGTTAATCTTGTTTTTCTTATAGAAAGAGAAATCATCACCATATCCTTGATCACCTTTAACAATTTCAAGCATGTTTTGTTGAGCTAAAGGAGTAAATAATAATCTGAATTGTGTTTCGTTATTTCTATTATAAGCTTTAAAGATTGTTTCAAATTCTTCATTAGCTAAAGCAGTAAAGCTACTTCCTTGTTTAATAGCATTATCTGCCATTCTCTTTAAATCTTTTGCATTAGAAGAAACATATTTTTTAACATCTTTTTCAGAAGGATTAAACCCTAATCCAGAAGGATGTCTACTAAATGAAAGTCTATCAGCAGCATTATTACCATAAATAGTAAATGTAGAATTTGAATAAATAGGAACTGGTCTAGTAACATAAGCAGTTAATGTTTCAGATTCAGTTCTAGTTCTACTCTTACCTTGAGAATCAGTATAATGAACTGTATAAGAAACAGTTCTAGAACCTGAATAAACCTTATCTTTCATTGTTTGTCTATATACTCTAACTCTTAAAAATGGGTTAGTAGCAACATCACCAGAAACAATAGAATATACTGATTCATTATCATTGAAGTCTTCTTTATAATCAAATAAAGATTGTAACATCAATAATTTATCTGTTTGTAAATAGTCATCTAATTTAAACATTGAAGTAGATTCTCTACAAATATTATTAAAATCATTAAAAGCAAATGAATTTTTTAATAATCTTAATTGTTCATTAGCCTCAGCTTTTAATTTTTTAAGTATATCTTCTACTTTAGAATTCTCATCTTGTAATTCTTTTAGTCTTCTATTAATAACTAAGAAAATAATTAATAAGCAAATAACTGCAACAGCTAATCCAACTACAATTAAGACAACTGGCATAATTACACTTGCTGGTTTATTTACTAATAAAATAATTCCAAAAATAAAAGTAATTAATCCAACAATTGTTGCAAATATTAATAATCCTCTACCAAGCTTAAAATTCTTTATTTTGTTAATTAAAGTTTGATTGTTCTTTGTATAATCTTTAATCTTATCCGCAGTCTTTTTATTAGCTTCAACATCAACTTTGCATTTACTAACTAAATCATCGAAATATTTATTAGAGTTATCAACAATTCCTTGTTTCAATTGATTTTTATAAAAGTCTACTGGGTCAAGATTATCAACATTATCATTCATAATTTCCATCTCCTTTTTTTAATAGTTGTAGTATACCATAGGTTTACCTTTTTTCTTTAAAAATGTCTTATTTATTAT
>CAVHUN010000036.1:0-2833 GCA_963639175.1 uncultured Prevotella sp. | reverse complement strand
CTATTAGTTCCATCGATAACGTTTTCTTTTGTTGTGCCTAAATTAATTCTAATAAAAGACTTTCCATTTTTACCATATTCAATTCCACTAGTAACAATTAAGCCAGTCTTTTCTTGAATAAAGTTAACTAAATCTTGGCTATCTTGGCATATTGAAGACACATCTATCCATATTAAATAAGTTGCATCAGTTAACTTTACTTTTAATTGAGGTAATTTAGAATTAATTTGACTTACAAAATATTTCTTATTTTCATAAATATATTCATTTAATTGATCTAAATATTCATCTCCATTATTTAAAGCTGCTATATTAGCCTCAATAGCAAAAAAGTTAGGCTCTCCACATTCATCAGTATTAATTCCTCTATATACTTTATGTCTTAAATAAGGATCTTTACAAACAATACAAGCCGATTGCAATCCAGCAATATTAAAAGCCTTTGACATTGCTAAACAAGTGATAGAAATATCTTTATTAATATCATTAGCAAGATAAAAAGGCACATATTTAGTGTTAGGAGAAGTAATTGGACAATGAATTTCATCAGAAATAACAATTACATGATGCTTTTTAGCAAGTTGACCAATTTGATCTAATTCTTGTTTAGACCAAATTTTCCCAATAGGATTATGTGGATTACAAAGTATCATTAAACTAGTTTGAGGATCAGCTAATTTTTCTTCTAAATCTTTAAAATCTATGCTATATTCTCCATCTTTATACACTAAATCACTAGAAATTATATTTCTACCATTATTGTAAATTGAATTATAAAAAATGTTGTAAGTAGGAGACTGAATTAAAACATTCTCCCCTACGCAAGTTAACTTTCTAACCATAGAAGAAATAGCAGCTACTACTCCAGTTGAATAAACCATCCATTCTTTTTTAAATTCAACTCCATATCTTCTTTTAAAGAAATTCACATAACTTTCAAAATATAAACTTGGAACAATTGTATACCCATAAGCTCCAATATTTACTTTCTTACTAATAGCATCAATCACATCTTGACAAGTCTTAAAGTCCATATCTGCTACCCACATTGGTAACTCATTTTCTTTACAATCCCACTTTAAAGAATTGGAATTAAATCTATTTACTTTTTCATCAAAATTGTATTTCATATTATTTCTTTTCTATTAAACAATTAGAACCTTGTTTTAAATTCTCGTCTAATATTATTTCATCTATATTTACTGCGCTTATTTTTCCACTAATTGGATTTTTAACTGAATCAATTGAAGAAATAACATCAGCCTCTACACTTGAATATTCAAATGCTAAATTAGTGTTAATTAATTTGCAATTAACTAATTTAACATCTTTCATATAACAAAAGCCCTGTAAAGATTGAATAGTGCAATTTATAAAGGTGATATTTGAAGAATTCCATCCTAAATATTCTCCAATAATTGTTGAATCTTTTACTGTTACATTGTTACAATTCCAAAATGAATCTTTTGCCATTAAAGTTGAATTAGTAATAGTTATATTCTCTGCCCCATCAAAACAATAATTACCAGTTAAATTCAATCTATGAATAGTAATATTTTTAGAATTAAATCCAAAATAATCACCTTTTGAAGTGACATTATTTATCTTAATATCTTCACAATTCCACAATGTTTCACTTGCATTTACCATGCTTACATTATCTAAATATATATGTTTAGATCTTCTAAAAGTTTTAGGTGCATCGATAGTAGAATCAACAATTGTAATGTTATTTGTATACCATATTCCACTTCTTGCAGTTTCTAATAATCTTATCTTTTCACATTTAACATTATTTGAATACCACATTGGATATTTCCATGAAAATATAGAATTATAAACAATTATATTTTCACATTCTTTTAAACATGATTCTCCATAATCAAAATATACTTCAGATAAGAAAAGATCTTTTTTATTATATAAAGCTCTTTCCCCTCCAAATTTTTTCTGCACTATCTTTTCCATAATTAAATAATTTCCTTTTAAATATTTATAATTAATATCTATATAATCATAAACTAGATTTTACTTTTAAAAAAGATTTTTGCACCTTATTTATAATCTTTCAACCATTTGAAGAAATAAATCTTTAGAATAATAATCTAGATTTTCTTTAATTGCATTTATCCAATTTAATAATATATTTCATTAACGTATTAATTGTATTTGAATGATAATACTCACCTATTTCTTTAATTACTTTAAAATCCAATTTCATAAATTCTTCATAATCAATTCTAAGATCTTCAAATAATAACATTTCTAAATCCTTTTTAGATCTAACAAGATATTTTGAATATAAAGTGTCACAAAGCGCTTTCTCTTTAGTTGCAATTTTATAACTTATTCCTTCTTCATTTTTCAAATAAGTAATTGCTTTAGAAAACACTTGATTAGGTATGCTTCTATATTCAAATACTTCATTATTAGTTCTAAATATTTTGTGATTTTTCTTGTTAAAGCAAGCTGATGTAATCATAGATACATATTCTGGGATTAAATTATAATATGACAAAGCATATTCAAAAGAAATATAAGAAGGATTAACACAAATATTTGCAATTACTAGCTTATCTATTTCTAAATTATCTGTATATAACCCTCTTTTTATTCTAATCAAATTTCCCTTTTTAGATTCTAAAGATATCTTTTGATTGATATTTGAATAATCTTTATATTTAATATTCAAGCTTGTTGTATCAAATAGCATAGTTTATTTCCCATCGATAATATTATATTTTAAGTTTAACTGTGGAAAATAAACATAACTAAAATGAGACTGTCAAGAAAGTTTGTGTTTTTTAATTTAGTCAGCTAATAAGTCAAAACC
>CAVHUN010000035.1:0-45438 GCA_963639175.1 uncultured Prevotella sp. | reverse complement strand
CATCATCTAATTCGATAACTGCATCAATTTCTTCATTGTTGTAATTTTGATAGTGGTTATATAGCTCCTATATTTACAAATTATTTAACATATGTAGGAATTATTGATGGTAATAGCTTTTTAGATGGAAGATTACTTTTATTATCTAATATTATTAATTCTAATTATTTATATCCAAAAATTAGAATTGAATTAGGTGGATATTCTACTGCTTTTAATTTTGTAAATAGAGATAAGTTTTCAATTGATGCTTTTTGCATAGATGATATAAATAAGACTATATATACAATTAAACAAATACCTGAATTTATAGATAATATGAATTATTCTTTAAAAGAATTTGAAAGCTTTAAAGTGTCTACATTATCTTTATATTATAAAAGCATAAGATATAGTGAATATAATGATGATGGATTTACAAATTATGTTATTGGAATAGATGATAAGATAATTAAGCAAAAAATAGATTCAATTAAAACATGTAGTCTAGACAAATTAAAAGACTATTCAAAGATAGTACAAAAGGGAATTGAAAACGGATATATTACCTGTATAGGAAATAAAAAAGACATTACTAAAAGTGAAGATTATTTCAATATAATTAAAGATATTGAAGATAAGAAAGATTAATCTTTTAAGCAAGTAATTGGGATTACATAAACATCGTCTTTACGTTTATAAGCCGAATTACCTAATCCAGTAATAACACATTTAATTAATGGAGCTTTACCGCCATTTTTAACAATGTTATCACACACTTTATTTAAATTCTTGGCACCTTCTTCAATTCTTATTCCACCTAGTTTTATTTCAAAAGCGCACCAGTTACCATCATCTAATTCGATAACTGCATCAATTTCTTCATTGTTGTAATTTTGATAGTGATATAATTTGCCACCATTTACTTGGGCATAAATTGATAAATCTCTTTCTACTAAAGCTTCAAACATGAAACCAAAAGTATTTAAATCACTCATTAATTTCTTTTCGTTTAGATTCAAAATTGCACAAGCTAAAGCTGGATCACAAAAATGTCTTTTCTCAGCCCCTTTTACTCTAAGAGAAGAACTAAAATTAGGAGAATAAGGTGGTTGATTATTAAATAAAAACATTCTATCCATTTCATCAATATATCTAGAAACAGTATCTGGAGAAATAGGAGAAGAATCTATTTGATTTATATCTTTTGAAATTCTAGAAATACTTGCAGTAGTTGATTCATTTCTAGCTAGAGATTTTAATATGTTTTCAATTTTAGATTTTGAAAATTTAGTGTTATCTAAATCAGTAAGATTACTATTAATTATAGTTTCAATATAAGATTTAGGAGTAATAGATGGATTTTGGGAATTAATATTTTTAGGCCATCCACCTCTAACAACTAAATAGGCTAATTTTTCTAAACCAGTTTCTTCAAACATAATAGGCTCAAATTCTCCTTTAACAAGCTTAGAAAGGGAAACTTTACCACAAGAATCATTTGATTCATATAAAGACATAGTATTCATTCTTATGTTTACAATTCTTCCGGCTCCAGAATGTAATATTCCTTTTGTTTTAGGAGTAGAAGAACCAGTTAAAATTAATAAACCATAATCATTATTTTTATCAACAAAAGCTCTTGATGCATCCCATAAAGGAGGAACTTCCTGCCATTCATCAATTAATCTAGGTTTATCTCCTTGCAAGACTAAACTTGGATTTAACATTGCTAATTCTCGATTAGAAAAATTATTATAAGGATCACCAACTAAAAATTCACTATTAGAATGAAAAGCAGAGGTCCAAGTCTTACCACACCATTTAGGCCCTTCTATACATATAGCGCCACAACTTTTTAAATATTCATCAATTGTTTTATCAATTAATCTTGGCTTATATTCTTTTTTATCAGTTAATATACTCATAATAAATTACCTTATTTACACTATAATTTTAAATCTATGCGGCATATTTGTAAATTTCATGCGGCAAATTAGGAAAATCTATGCGGCGTTTTAGGTGATTTCATGCGGCATATTTCCTTTTGAATTTTACTTTTTAAAATTCGTTTCCATTGAAAAAGCTTTACTCAATTAAGAATAAAGCTTTCTGTATGAGAGGAATATTAGAATTTTTTATAAAGTTGTTAATTCAATTAAGAAAATACTCATTGAACCAGAACTACAAGTGATATCGTATGAACAATCTTTTTCTACACTAAAAGTAACTACCACAGGTGTTTTACTTCCATCTGTAACTGAATCGTTTGCTAAAATTTAATCTTCAAATGTATATTCGGAAACGTTTGATAATTTGTGACCTAATTTAACTGTATTTGTTTTTTCATTTTCAATTGCCCAAATTGATATTGAACCAGATTCAGTAGCGGTGAATGTTACACCAGCAGTTAAAGCAGGTACACTTAAACAATTGTTGAACAACTTAATATTTTTAGATGTGCCCTCAATTGTTCTATCACCTTTATAAGTGACTTCGCCATTAATTGTATAATTATCACTTATTTTTGCTGAAGAATAAGTTCCTGGCATAATATCAGTAAAGTCTAATCTAGTAGCATCACTTAATTCAGGTGTATATGCAGGTCTAGTAGCTGTTGTTCCTTTTGTGTAAGTAACACTTAAAGCTGTAATATTTATTGAAGCGGCTGACATAATTAAATAAGTTCCTGCTTCATATAAATCAAATTCAACATCAACATAAGCGGAATTATCTAATGCTTTTTGATGAATGTATTCACATGTAGCACCTTCTCCAATTGCTTCAGATGTTAATTTAGCAACAAATAAATTTCTAATTGTGTTTGCAGAACCGGATTTTGCTTTTAAATTAATTTGGCCAGCACCAGTTACTGTAAATTGAATAACTCCTTTAGATTTTGTGATATCAGATGTTTGAGCTGTTTTAATTGTTTTTCCAGCTTCGGCTTGAATTTGATTAAATTTGAAGAAACCATCATTTGTTTCCCAAGTCTCACCTTTTTCATGTTTAACTAAACTTGCAATATCTACTGTTTGAGTAATAGGTTGAGTTGTATCTTCAGAAGATGAAGTTTCTGAAGGTGATACTGATGGAGTAACTGAAGGTGTTTCAGAAGATGAAGGTGTAGTGGATGATGGTGTAGTTGAACTTGCAGTTTGAGAAGAGGCAGGAGTCTCGGATTTAGGACTAGAAGATGAGCTAGTAGTTGGTTGGCAAGAAACTGCAGATAGCATTATTAATGCTAATGGTAATATTTTAAGTGCTTTTTTCATTTTAATTTTCTCCTTTATGGGTATGATACCCCTTACATTACTAAATTATCTATCTTTTATAGATAGTTATGCAACTAATTATTTATTTTTTATTCGTTTTTTATGCACCTAGCACAAAAAAATAAGTATTCTATGTAAAGGCTTACAATTCCGCTTACTTTTTTTGATATTATAATAAATGACTTTTTAATAATTGTTAAAAGAAAGGATAAAATATGAGATATAAAAAAGTATTACCACTTGTATTAATCTTAGGCTTACTTAGTGGATGTTCTCCAACTAGTTCTAGTGGAGATCAAACATCTTCTTATGCAAGTTCTTCATCAAGTGCAGGTCAAATTTCTTCAGAAGATGATGGAATTAAATTTTACAAAGAAATATATGTTTCTCCTAATGGAAAAAACACCAATCAAGGTAGCAAAGATTCTCCTTTAGATCTTTATTCAGCTATGCAACATCTTGATAAAGGTGGAAAGATTTATTTATTAAGTGGAACTTATAAATATTCTTACACTTTAAAAGTTACTAGAGAATATGAAAAAGAGCACAATGTATTAGCAACTAGTGAAGAAGAAACTAAATTAGTAGAACCAGTAAAAGATGAAAATGGTGATTATGTAGATGTTACAATTGATTTTTCGGCTATGACATTTAATTCATCAAATAGAGGAATTTCTTTAGATTCAGATTATTGGCATATTAAAGGCTTTGAAGTAACTGGAGCTGGTGATAATGGTGTTTATGTTGGTGGAAATCATAACACTGTTGAAATGCTTGATATTAATAATTGTCAAGATAGTGGTCTTCAATTAGGAAGATCAGCTTCTAGTTATGCAACTATGGATACATGGCCTAGTTACAACACAATTTTAAATTGCACATCTCATGATAACCACGATCCTTCAGGGGAAGACTCTGATGGATTTGCATGTAAATTAACAACTGGTGTTGGAAATGTCTTTGATGGATGTATCGCATATAACAATGTCGATGATGGTTGGGATTTATATACAAAAGGTGAATCAGGCCCTATTGGACCAGTTACAATTAAAAACTGTATTGCTTTTAATAATGGTATGACAACTCAAGGAATTGGTACTTCTAATTCAGATGGTAATGGCTTTAAATTAGGTGGTGAACAAATATCTGTTCCTCATACAGTAATTAACTGTGTGGCTTTTAATAATATGGCAACTGGATTTACTGATAACTCAAATCCAGGAACAATTCATTTTGAAAACTGCACTGCTTATAATAACGGCACTAGAGATGAAGATGGATACAATTTCTCAACTTCAAGAGATACTTCTACAAGTATTAACTATTATAAAAACTGTTTATCTTATTGTTATGGTGATGTAATTAATCCAATTACAAAAGCAACTCATATTGCTAATTCTAAAGATGAATATAAAGGCTCAGCAAGTTATTCTGCTTTCTATAATGGTTTATCTAATTTATATATTGGTGCACCTAGTAAAGTAGACTATTCTTCTACAAGCTATAGAGGAACTTCTGGTACTTATGATAATCCATTTGTCAGTATTGTTTCTCCTCAAATTATGGCAAGTCAAGGTGAAGCAGCTAGCGAAATTAAAGATGTACATTCTAATTTAAGAAATAAAGATGGCTCTATTAATTTAGGTGATTTCTTAAAAGTAAAAGAAGATTCTCCATTTTATACAATGGGTGAAAATGGTACACCTTTAGGCGCTAGATTTGAAGCTAAATAGAAAGGAAAAATAGAATATGAAAAAAGGATTATTAGTATTATCATTAGTCACATGTTTTTCCTTATTAGGTGGAACTAATGTTGCTAAAACCAATTTTGGTTCAAATGGCATTTATTATGCAAATGAAGCTCAAACTCCTCAAGAACTAGAAAAAGCAGCTGAATTAGTAAGTTTAAATATTGACACAACTAAAGTTGTTTCAGATATTAGATTACCTCATACCGGTTTATATTCTACTTCTATTAGTTGGGAATCTTCTGATACTAGCGTAATTAAAATTGAAGTAACTAAAACTGATTTAGGAAAAGTTGGTGATATTGTTGGAAAAGTAAGCCAAGATAAATTAGTAGATAAGCAAGTTAAATTAACTGCAACAATCACATATTCAGTTAATGAAGTTGAATATTCTACTACAAAAGAATTTGATGTTACAGTATTAAAACAAGGCGAAATAGTTGAAGAAGAATTACCATTAGCATTTAATGAAGACTTTTCTTCTTATAAAACTGGAATTGATATTGGAAACTATTTTAAATGGACATGCTCAGGTAGTTTAGGAAATGCAAATATCAAAGAATCAGTTGTAAATAATGTTAACTTACCAGTTAATACAAAGATGTTAGAAATCGCATCTAATAAATTATCTTCTGGTTATACATATTCAACAAAATTAAATGCTAATAGCACTAATGTAACTAAAAAAGATTCTACTGGCCTTGCTAAAGTCGCCTTTGAATTTTATTCAATGTTTGAAGGGGAAACTAATGGAATTGAAATCTCATTTAATAACAATTCAGCTAAAGTTTTCTCAATGAGTTTATCAAGTGCTCAAAATACATTCTTTTATAATAAAGCAGAAGATGTAGTCTTTGATAATGCACCTAAAGAAGGTATTTGGAATAAATATAGAGTAGAACTCACTTTATCTGGTTATGTAAAGTTATATCAATATAATTTTGAAACAAATCAATATGTAGAATTAACTGATGGATTAAATGGTTATAATGAAAAAGCCGGTGTATTATCTGGTGGTAATGATTCAACTAAGACCATTAATTCTTTAAAAATTAAAGTGAATAATGGTGTTAAAAATGGTTATACATATTTATCAGATTTAAAATTTGATAATATTGTTGATTTACCTCAATTAAGTTCAATTACTAACCCCAATAGAGACTTAGGAATTGGTTTAGTAAAAGATTATCCTGAAGAAATATATTATAAAAAAGGAGATACAGAAACCTTTGATCAAGTTCCTGAATTTACAATTGAAAATAGATTTGATTCTACAAAAACATTAGTAAAAGGTACTGATTATACAGTAAGTGAACCTGTTTTAGAAGAAAGTAATGTCGGTAATTATAAATTAACTGTTAAAAAATATGTCATCACTTTAATTAAATACAATGAAATTAAAGAAGTAAAACAATATTTCTATGAATCTGAAGTTGATGCTTCTCCTAGCATAGTTAATTTCAAAGCTTCTTATATTAAACAAGATGCTACTGATTTAACTAAAGGTAGAATTACATTTACTGGTAATGTTTATCAAGATAATATTAAAGCAAGTTATTTGATTTTAGAAAAAGGATCTTCAGTTCCTAGCTTAGAAGATGTAAAAGCAAATAAAGAAGTAAGTGGTAAAGTTGATGGAAAACAAGATATTAGTGTTAGTGGTTCTTCAATTAATATTACTTCTGAATTAGTAGATTATTCTAAAGAATACGATGCATATTTTGTAATATATAATTCATTAGATTCTAGTGTTTATTCTGCTAAAGAAATTTCAACAGTTGTCAATATTTCAAGTGTAGAAGATTTATATGATATGACAGTAAACGATTCTACAAAGTCTTCAACATTTAGATTAATTACTGATTTAGATTGTTCATCTTATGATTGGAAATTCTCTGCAAGTACTGCTATTTCATTTACTGGTGTATTTGATGGACAAGGTCATACTATTTCCAATTTATCAATGGTTTCAACTGATGCAAAAACCGCCTTATTTAAAGAATTAAAAGGTACAATTAAAAACGTAACATTTAAAGATTGCTTTACTTCTGGTTCAGGAGATAGTTGTATAGTGGCTGGACAAGTTGCTGGAGGCAATATTGAAAATGTCAATGTTATTGATTCTAAAGTTATTACTAATCCAGATGCTGAAGGCTCAGAAGGATATTATGCTATCTTAGTTGGTAGATTTAGAGGAGATGGAACTGTCTCTAATGTTAAAAATGTCAACATTATCAATTGTGAAATTGAATGTAATAAATATGTTGGATTATTAACTGGTGGTGTAGGTGGTTCAGCTCAAGATGTCACAGTAAATATTGAAAATATTTACGCATCAGGAAAGATTAACACAGAAGGAGCCGCTGTTGGTTTAATTGGTAGAAATAGAGCAAAGACAAATATCAATAACGCAGTTATTTTCTTAGATGTTTCCTTTGCTAAAAAGGAAATTGGCGCTATTGCTGGACATAATAAAGAAGGTGGAAAGATTGTTGCAAATAATGTCTTATCCGATTTAAAAGTTGAATCTATGACTCAACCTACTTACTTTAATAACTTTATTGGTTCTCATGATGCTAATACCTGTTCTTATAGTGGAACAAATGTAAATTACATTTATGAAGATTATTCTCAATTAGGTGATTCAATTACTCCTACAAAGACTGCTATTAGTTTTGGTAATCCTATTTATACATCTGATTTTTCTAATAAAACCTGGTGGGAGAAAAATACATTCTTAAGAGACTTAGATGTCAATTTAAATTGGACATTTGATACATCATATTCTCGTCCTATAGTTTCTTTAAAAACTGAAGCTGATATTAATTTTACTTCTACTGACTATAAGACATATATTGATATGTTAGATGGAGATGTTTCTACATTTAGATATCCTTTATATAAAGCAGAGAATGTTTATAAATATTTAAGCAATGAAGAAAAATCAAAAGTAAGTGATTTAAAGACTAAATTTGATCAAGCAAAACTTAAATATGAAGAATATATCAAACAAATAGAAGATGCAAATAGTACAGCTTCTTCAATTGTTGATATCAATTTATAAGGAGATAATAGTATGAACAAGAAATTATTAATATTACCTTTATTATTAGTATCTATTACTAGCTGTAGTCCAACTCAAAATGAATCTTCTTCTTCAAATTCTTCTCAAGCAAATGAAGTAGAAGTAGTAAAGATTTTAACAACTAATACATTTAATCCTTATGTTTTAAGAAGTAGTACAACTATTACAGATGGAACAACAACCATTTCATCTTCTTATAGTAACTATGAAGTAAATACTGAAAAGAAAATTCTTCATAATTATGGTTCTAAAAATGTTTTCTATAAAGTAGATGATCCTCAAGGACAAGATAAAACATTTGAATCATTTGATATTTATTACACACCTACTAAAGCATATACAATGGGTAGTGATGGAAAATATGTCATAACTGAAAAAACAAGTGAAGTCAAAGTCTTTACAGTTAGTTACGATTTCTCTTATTTAAAAGATACTACTTACACTAACACTAAATTTACTGGAAAAGTAAATAAGAATGATATAGCAAGCTTTTTCACAAAAAGTGTAGATGGTGTTGAATCAGATATTTCAATTAGTGGAACTATACAAGTAATATCTGAACAATATAAATTGACAGAAATTGCATTAAGTTATACTTCAAGTGGAAATAGTACAACTTCAATTAGTATCAATTACGAATATTCAATGCCAGATATAAGTTTACCTACTGTCTAATAATTGATTTAATAAAAGCAGCTTAAATAATAAAAATCAAGCTGCTTTTTGATTGCTAGAAATCATAATTTAGTTTACCTAATGCAAATGTTAAATAATGAGGAATTGTAATAATATCACCTACTTGTGAAATATTATAATCACCTATTTTAATTAATTTTGTTTTACCATAATGTTTGGGATGTTTCATTACTGTCTTGCTTGATTTTGCATTTCCTGTTTTAGCTTTTGATTCAATTAGTGTAGAAAATCCATTATAGGAAATTACAAAATCTATTGCTAATCCACTTTCTTTTGCAAAATAATACGGTTCTATATTTGCTTTAATTAATGAATCAAACACTAAAGCTTCGTATATAGCTCCTTTTGCTAATCCTAGTTCACCTTTATTAATTACAACTATAGTATCTATCCCATACATAGAAGTAACTATTCCAATATCTTCAGGGAATAGCTTAAATTGTGATTCAATCTTATTTCCTTGCAAAGGTAAACTAGGAATTTCAAGATTATAAACTTTTGAAACAATGTGAGCTTGTTTTAAATATTCAATGGCATCGTTTTTATCATATTGAGTTCCACCATGTATTTTAGACACGATAAATCTTTTGCTTTCTTTAGCTAAAAAGGTTGGAATTAATACAAAAACACTTTGAATTTTAGCAACTTCAGCTGGCTTAAAAATAGGATTATTATTTTTATCTTTTCTTCTTCCAAAATCTGTTTTCATATCAAAGATTATATTGCTTAAAATCTTATAAGCATCTATTATTTTTCTAGTTTCTAAATATGTTTTAATTACTTTAGGAAATCCACCGATACAAGCATATTTTAAAAATAAATCTTTATATAAATTGTGAATATTTTCATTTATAGGTTCTTTTTTGTTAAATGAATCTATAAGGGTATTGATTTGTTGTTCACTATAATTATTAGCCCACAAGAATTCTTCAAAATCCATTGTCTTCATGTTTATGACTTCTTCATAACCGATAGGAGTAGGGGTAGTATCTCCAATAACGTATCCATTAATTCCTAAATATGAGCCACTTCCTATCACTTTATATCTACCATCATTTTTAAAATTCTTAAATGCTAAACGCGCTCTTGGACAATCTTGAATTTCATCAAAAAATAACAAGGTATTTTCTGGAGTGATATTAATATTTGGAAATCTCAAAGAGATATTTGAAATTAATGTATCTACACCTAATTCTTTTTCAAAATCAAGGCAATATTGATTGTTAGTCCAAAAATTTATTTCGACTAATTGAAGATGATTTCTAAGTGCAAATTCCCTTACTGTTTCAGTTTTTCCACATTGACGTATTCCTATAATTAATAAAGGAGTGGTATTTTCATTTTTTAACCAAGCATCTAATTTAGAATCAATTTTTCTTTTGAAATACATTTTATTACCTCTTTTAAGAAATTCGGAGTGACTTTCTAATATAATTTTAAGAAATTCGGAGTGACTTTTACTTAGCTAATAATGAAAGTGGGAGACTACTGCAACTGCATTATAGAGAATAACATTCAGCGTTGAAAATTTGAATTTTTAAAATAGAAAATTCACATTCTTATATATGCTTATTATAGGTAGCAAAATGGAACAATTTATAAAATGATTTAATTAAATAAATGCTCTTATCTTTCAAACAATTAGATATGATAACAAATGTTATTTTACTTTTAACCTTTATTAGTAAAATATGAAAGTTTTAAATTCTTTTTTGTTTACCTTTTTAAATTTTTTAATGTTATAATTAATCGATTGGAATCGTATTATGAAAAGCAAGAAATTATCTTATTTATCAAAATCAATATTAATGTATTTAGCTAGCGTAGTAGTTTTATGTTTAATTAGCTTAATCGGTTTAGTTTGGGGTGATTATTATGTTCTTACAAGTTTAGCAATTTCTAGTGCTTGTGCACTTATTAATTTGATATTGTTAATTAAAGCAAGCGAAGGTTTAAAACCTGATGCCAAAAAGTCTAGCATGGCTATTTTAGCTACTGGAAATTTCTTCCGTTTATTAATGATGATTGCTGCAATTGGTTTATCTGCTTTAGTTATCTTTTTAACAAATAGCGATAGTGAAAATAAGATTATTTATTTAAATATCTTAGCTAGTGGAGTACCATTTTTTGTAATGACTGGTGTACTTGCTATTGTTAAACCTGATGATGAAGATTTAGAAGTAAAAGTAGATACTCAAATTACTTCTAATGATAATAATCAAGATTCTACAAAGGAATAGTTATGGATTTTTCAAGCGCATTAAAATGGGATAGTTCAACATATAGTGGTGAACTTATCATGTCATTTGTCGCAATGGGAATAGTTGCGATATTAGCGTTTTCTATTGGAATAGTTTTCCATAAAAAAGATCCTACTAAAAAAGATGAAAATAAATTTATTACTGTAGTGTGTGCATTAGTAGAAAAATTAGATGATTCTATTATAGAAATTATGGGAAAGAAATGGTCTCAGTTTTCTGGCTATGTAATGGCATTATCTTTATATATAATTATGTGCTTCTTAGTTGGATTAACTGGTTTACCTAACCCATTAACTAACTTAACTTGTCCATTAAGTATTGGCTTAATCACGTTTGTTATGATTCATGCTACTGCTATAAAAGCAAATAAATGGAAGTATTTTAAAAGATATGTCGATCCTATTTGGGCATTTTTACCAATTAACTTACTTTCAATGTGGGCGCCTTTATTATCAATAACATTGCGTTTATTTGGTAATGCCTTAGCTGGATATTGTTTAATGTCAATTGTTTATTTCTATTTACAACAATTATCAGCTACAATATTTGCTTTTGTTCCTACTGGTTGGAATTCAATTATTCTTGCACCATTTATCACACCATGGTTGCATTTGTATTTTGACTTATTTAGTGGACTTATTCAGACTTTAGTTTTCTGTATATTAACTATGATTTGGGTATCTAATGAAGACCCACAAGAAGATGATGAAGATGATCAGATGTTCCTTAAACAGGAAAGTGTTACTCAATAGATTTGAAAGGAGGTGGAAAATATGGATGGATTAAAGTATGTAGGTGCTGGACTTGCTGTTTTAACAGGTTTAGGTTCTGGTATTGGTGAAGGATATATTTGTTCTCATGCTATCGATGGCATGGCTAGAAATCCTCAAATGTATTCAAAACTTCGTACAAGCATGATCTTAGGATGTGCTTTGGATGAAACTACAGGTATTTACGGTTTAGTTGTCGCTATCATGTGCTTAGTTATGTAATTTTACAGAAAGGAGTTATTATGCTTAGTTTATTTAATGTTTTAGCAGATGTACCATCAATTGAAATTGAGCCAAAACTCATTCCTAATTTATGGGCTTTTATAACTCAATTATTAGCTTTTATTGTATTGGTTTTTATCGTTATTAAATTTGGATATAAACCTGTTCATAATTATATTCAAAAAAGAAAGGAATTTGTCGATTCCAATCTTGATAATGCTCAAAAATTAAATCAAGAAGCTAATAGTAAGAACTTACAAGCTGAAGAAAACTTAAATAATTCTAGAAAGCAAGCTTCTGATATTTTATTACAAGTAAAAGTACAAGCTGAAGAAGATAAACAAAGATACCAAGACGAACTTAATAAAGAGCTCGCATTAAAACGCATGCAAGCTGAAAAAGATATTCAATTAGAAAAGCAACAAGCTATTGAAGAATGTAAACAAGAAATTGTCGATATTGCCTTACAAGCTTCTAGTCAATTACTTGAAAGAGAAATTGATGAAAAAGACACAAGAAAGATGGTCGATAGTTTTGTAGATGATATTTCTAAAAAAGAAGATAAATAATTATGGAAACTGTACCAAGTAGATATGCAGAAGCTTTACTTAGTTTAGCAATTGAAGAAAAGCAAGTTAAACAATATCTTGAACAAGCTAAACTTATTTATAAAGCTTTGATTAATAATCCTGAATTTGTCGAATTACTTGATTCTGCTTTTTTAAATGGTTCTCAAAAAGATAAAATCATTGATGAATCATTTAAAGATATCGATATTGAATATTTAAAAACCTTTATTAAAGTAATATGCGCAAATAATAGAGCTTATAAAATTGTTTATATATTCCGTGAATTTATTAAATTAGCTAATGCCAATATAGGTGTTAAAGCTGGTGTATTATATTCAGCAAAAGAATTATCTAAGCAAGAAATAAGTGATGTTGAAAAAGCGTTTGAACAAAAAATAAATTATAAAATTGAACTTGAAAATGTAATTGATCCAAAAATAGTAGGTGGAATCAAAGTTGTCTTAGATGATAAGGTCTATGATGGCTCAATTCAAGGAAGAATGTTGTCTTTAAAACAAAGACTTCAAGGAGGAATTAACTAATGGCAATTAAAACAGATGATATTTCCGCTTTAATCAAGCAGCAAATTAAAAATTATTCACAAAAAACAGTATCTAACGATATTGGTAAAATTGTCACTGTTGGTGATGGAATTGCTAATATTTATGGTCTTCAAAACGCTATGTTAGGTGAATTATTAGAATTCCCTAATGATGTATTTGGTATGGTCATGAATTTAAATCAAGATTCTGTTGGTGCAGTTATTTTCTCTAAAGATAGACTTATTGAAGAAGGCGACATTGTAAAAAGAACTGGAAAAGTAGTTGAAGTTCCAGTTGGTGATGCCCTTTTAGGAAGAGTAGTTAACGCTTTAGGTCAACCAATTGATGGTTATGGACCTATTAAGACTAATAAGAGTAGACCAATTGAAAGAATCGCTCCAGGTGTAATGACAAGAAAGTCAGTTGATACTCCTTTAGAAACTGGTATTAAAGCTATTGATGCTATGATTCCTATTGGAAGAGGCCAAAGAGAATTGATTATTGGCGATAGACAAACAGGAAAGACTGCTATTGCTATTGATACAATAATTAACCAAAAAGGAAAGAATGTCCTTTGTGTTTATGTTGCTATTGGTCAAAAGACTTCTACAGTTGTTAGAGTATTTGATAAATTAAAAGAAAAGGGTGCAATGGAATATACAACCATTGTTTCAGCTAATGCTGCTGAACTTGATCCTTTAAAATATATCGCTCCTTATGCTGGTGTAAGTATGGCAGAAGAGTGGATGGAACAAGGAAAAGATGTTTTGATAGTTTATGATGATTTATCAAAGCATGCTGTTGCATATAGAACATTATCATTACTTTTAAAAAGAGCTCCTGGTAGAGAAGCTTATCCAGGTGATGTTTTCTATATTCATTCAAAATTACTTGAAAGAGCATGTAGATTAAATGCAGAACACGGTGGTGGATCTATTACTGCTTTACCTATTATTGAAACTCAATCAGGTGATATTTCTGCTTATATTCCTACTAATGTTATTTCAATTACAGATGGTCAAATCTTCTTAGTTACTGATTTATTTAATGCTGGTCAACGTCCTGCTATTGATTCTGGTTTATCAGTTTCAAGAGTTGGTTCTGCTGCTCAATTTAAATGTGTCAAACAAGTTTCTAAGTCTTTAAAGATTGAACTTGCTAACTATCAAGAATTACAATCTTTCTCTCAATTTGGATCAGATTTAGATCCTTCTACAAAAAAGACATTAACTCATGGTAAAGTTTTAATGGAATTATTAAAACAAGGACAATATCAAGTAATGTCATTTGTTAGACAAGTAATTGAATTATTTGCTGCTCAACATTATTACTTAGATGATTTACCCTTAGAAAAGGTTCATCCTTTCTTAGATGAATTATATTTATACATTCAAAAGAATCATTCTGATTTAATTAAAGAATTAGAAGAAAAGAAAGAAATGTCAAAAGAATTCATGGATAGCTTAGATAGTGCTATATCTGAATTTGCAAAAGCATATAAATAGAAATAGGAGTAAACATGGGAGAAGATTTAACAAAAATCAAACGTAGAATCTCATCTATTTCTTCTACAAAAAAGATCACTAATGCTATGGAATTAGTATCTAGTGCAAAACTTAGAACAAAAAAGAAGATGATGGAAAATGTCGTCGAATATTCTAAGATGGTAGAAGATATAATTTTCTCATGCTTGAAACAAACTGATTTATCTGATTCTAGCTTACAAAAATTAATAACTGAAAATACATCTACTAATAAAGATTTATATGTAGTAATTACTTCTACATTAGGGCTTTGTGGTGGATATAATTACAATATTTGTAAATATTTAGCTGATTTAGTTAAAAAAGATGATGAAGTCATGGTTATTGGAACTAAAGGCTTATCAAAAGTTGATAAGAAAGTTGTAGAAGTTAATTCTAGCAATGTTTCTTTAATAGATGATTTTAATTTTGAAAAGGTAAAACAACTAAATAAAGTATTAGAAAATAGTTATATAGAAGGTAAATATAGAAATATTTACTTAGTATATACCCATTTTAAAAACTCGTTGATGTTTATTCCAACTTGCTATAAGATATTCCCATTTATAGCAAAAGACAATAAGACAATTGATATTGGATTCCCTCCAATATATTGCCCAAATCAACAAGAAGTATTAGATTTATTAATTCCAAAATATATAGATTCAATAGTGTTTGAAAAGATAGCTGAATCTCTAGTTTCTGAAGAAGGAAGTAGACGTAACGCTATGGAAAATGCTACTGATAACGCAGATGAATTAAATAAACAACTAAAGCTTGTTTATAACAAAGCTAGACAAGCTGCAATCACTTCAGAAATTAATGAAATAATGTCTGGAAGATTAAACCAAGAAGATTAAGGAGGAGTTAGATATGTCAGAAAGTAATAAAGGTAAAATTGTTCAAGCAGTTGGCCCTATCATTGATGTTAGATTTGAAGATGGTCATTTACCTAAGCTTTATACCGCTTTAGAGATTCCTTTAGAAGATAATAAGCACTTAATAGTAGAAGTATTACAACATATTGGCGATGATGTAGTTAGATGTGTTGCTATGGGTGCGACTGAAGGTTTAGCAAGAGGAATGGAAGTAATTGATACTCAAAATCCAATTAGTGTTCCTGTTGGTGAAAATACATTAGGAAGAATGTTTAATGTTCTTGGTGAACCAATCGATGAAAAAGAATTCAATTTTGATAAATCACCTAGATTACCAATTCATAGAGAACCACCTACTTTTAAACAATTAGAAGCAAGTCAAGAAATCTTAGAAACTGGTATTAAAGTTATTGACCTTTTATGTCCATATTTAAAAGGTGGTAAAGTCGGTTTATTTGGTGGTGCTGGTGTTGGTAAAACAGTTTTAATTCAAGAATTAATCCACAATATCGCCACTGAACATAATGGTATTTCAGTCTTTGCTGGTGTTGGAGAAAGATCAAGAGAAGGCAACGATCTTTATAATGAAATGAAAGAAAGTGGAGTTTTAGCAAAAACCACATTAGTCTTTGGTCAAATGAATGAGCCACCTGGAGCAAGAATGAGAGTTGGATTAACTGGTCTTACTATGGCTGAATATTTTAGAGATCAACAACATCAAGATGTCTTATTATTTATTGATAACATCTTTAGATTTACTCAAGCTGGTTCAGAAGTTTCAGCTTTACTTGGTAGAATGCCTTCTGCTGTTGGTTATCAACCTACTTTAGCTACAGAAATGGGACAATTACAAGAAAGAATCACTTCTACAAAAGATGGTTCTATTACATCTATTCAAGCAGTTTATGTTCCTGCTGATGATATGACTGACCCTGCTCCTGCTACAACATTTGCTCACCTTGATGCTAAAACAGTTCTTGATAGAGGTTTAGCTGCTTTAGGTATTTATCCTGCTGTTGATCCTCTTGAATCTGCTTCAAATATCTTAGATCCATTAATTATTGGTCAAAGACATTACAATGTTGCTAGACAAGTTCAACAAACATTACAAAGATACAAAGAATTACAAGATATCATTGCAATTTTAGGTATGGATGAATTATCTGATGAAGATAAATTAACAGTAAATAGAGCAAGGAAGATTAGAAATTTCTTATCTCAACCATTCTTTGTCGCTTCTGGTTTTAATGGCTTAGAAGGTAAGTTTGTTAAAAAAGAAGATACTATCAGATCATTTGAAGCTATATTATCTGGTGACTTTGATGAATATCCTGAATCTAGTTTCTTATATTGCGGCTCTATTGACGATGTAGTTAAAAAAGGAAAATAATCTAAATGGCTGACAATAGTTTCTTACTTAAAATCACTACTCCAGATGGAAAAAAGTTTGAAGAAAATGTCGAAATGGCAAATTTCACATTAAGCGATGGTGATATTGGTATTATGAAAGGACATTTACCTTTAGTAGGCGTTATTGAAATTTCAATAATGAATTATAAAAAAGGAAATGCTTTCTATCCAATTGCAATATCTGGTGGGATTTTACAAGTAAGTCCAGATAAAATCAATGTATTAGCAGATGCATTTGAAACAAAAGACGAGCTTAATTTCCAAAGAGCATTAAAGGCTAAACAAAAAGCTGAAGACGATATTAAAAATGCACTTAATGATTCTTCTATTGATGTTTTAAAGGCTGAATTAGCTTTAAAAAGAGCGTTAAATAGAATGAAATTAAACGATATCAAATAAGAAGGGAAACTTTTTAAATAAAGTTTCTTTTCTTTTAATTAAAAATTAGAAAAATTCACTATTTAAATATCATCGATTTTTTGAAAAAATACATAAAAAACACACGAAAAATATTTTTGCAAAACTTGATATATTTTTATAAATATGCAACAATAATAAGGATTTTATTCTGGGAGGAAAAATTTTATAATGAAAAAAATAAAACCATTTTTAGCCCTATTAATACTAGGACTAACATTGACTGGTTGTAATGACAATACTTCTAGTAACTCAAGTACTACTAGCAGTGAGACTTCTAATTCTACTTCTACTTCTTCTAACGCAGAACAATTTGCAACATTAGAACAAGCTTTAAAGTCTATTAAGACCAATTACCAATTTGAAAGTACTATCAAATTAACTTCTGGTAGCAATACATCAAAATATATTTGTGAAGTTAGTCTTGGTGATAACTCATATAAAGCAACAAATTATGCAGATGTTGATTCAGCAGGTAAAACCCCTACAAAAGATTCAATTGATTCAATTGGATATTATGCTAAGGGTGAAAAAAATGACTTTGCTTACAATGTTTATTTAGGATTAGATAATGTTGTTCATTATCAAGCTTTAACTTCTTCATCTACAGGTAAGGCATTAAAATGGGCAAATACAGATTATACTAACCCATTTAGTGAATTAACTGTTGATGATTTTTCTAAAGTTTCTGCTGGATATAAGTTAAAAACTACAACAGCTACTCAAAAGGCTGCTTTAGCTCAAATCGGTGTTAACTTAAGTGGTGGATTACCTATTGAAGCTAAATCAATTTTAATTACTAATGAAAACAATGTAATCGGTGTAACAATTAATTATGTCGATGCTTCTACTACTAGTGGATACACTGTTGGTGTTACTTTACAAGGTACATTTACTAAATTTGGAAATGACTTAGTTAGCTTACCAACATCATTAACTAAGAGTGATGCTACATTTGATAATGCTATGAAGTTATTACAATCTGGCAATTTCCAATTTGATTCTACTAGAACTGCTGATATGACATATGAGGATGCATTAATTGCTAGAGAAAAATATACTTATACAGGTAAAAGTAATAGCAAAGACTTTGTCATGTCTTCTTATTATCAATTGTTTAATACAAATACCAATGAATATGGTGATAAATTAGGTGAATCTAGCACTGGTATTAAACAAGTTGAAGTTGATGGTGATATAGGTGTTGTACAAGTTAGTCAATTCCACGATGCTTCTGAAAATACCGACTACTATTATTATGATGGTGCTATTCAAGGTGGTTATACATTAACTGAAAACTTCTTACCTGAATATTCTTTATCATCTGCTTTCTTTAAAAAGGATGAAACAAATTCAACTGCTACAAAAGCTGTTTATAAATTTGATACAGATGTATATGTAGAAAAAGTCAATTCAAAGAACTATTCTCCTATTGAATTAAGTATGGACTTTGATGGCTTTACTGTTACTATTGATACAAGTGATGCTAATAATACAGTTATTTCATTTACTAATACATATGAAACTACATATCCTTATGCAACTACTGCTGGATATGTATATATACCTTTAGAAATTGTTGATGTTGTTACTTATTCAAATATTGGCAAGATTGAAGGTGAAGTATTTGATAAAGATATTAAATCAGATTGTTCTAATTTAGTATGGACTGATTCTTGGAATAGTGTATGTTCATATGCTACTGAGGAAGCTAGTATTGCTCAACCTAGCGATGTATTTGGAATTGATGGTGAAGATTTAGATGAATATGTTCCTATGTTAGGTGGAATTTATCCTTCTTATGAAATTAATGCATATAACAGCCAATATTGGTTAACATATTCAACTACTTCTACTTCTGAATTATCTAGCATGTTTGCTACTTATATTAAGTCTTTAGAAGATAAAGGATTTACTACATCAAGTACAACTGATGACAATTCTTTAATTTATACAAAGGTAATTAGTGATGGTGGTGTATCAAAGACATTGCAAATTGAAGTTACTATTTTACAAGGTTCTTCTACTTATTATTTAGCAATTAGTCCTTCTTATGTTGATTAATTAATAAAGGAGTCAAAAAAATGAAAAAGAATAAAATTTTACCAGTTTGTTTACTTTTATTAACAAGCTTTGGCTTAGTTGGATGTGGAGATAATACATCTTCTTCTTCTAATTCAACTAGTGTTGATAGTGAATACATTCAAAGAATCACATTAAAATCAACTGCTGATAAAGTTGTCACAATTGGACAAGAAGTCAGCATTGATGATTATATTAATTTACTTGGCAAAGATAGTGCTAAGATTACTCCTAGTGATACTAACTACACAATTTCTATTACTAGTGGTGATACTTTAGGTAGTTTATCTGGTCATAAATTCACTCCTTCAAGAGAAGGAACAATTAGATTTTCTATCACTAGTGCAGCTGATGATTCTATTAAAGCTTCATTAGAATTAACTGCTGTTTCTAGCTTAAAAAAGAAGTTTGTTAACGATACTCAAGATATTACTGATAAATTCACATTAGAAGCTTTATCAGCTGATGAATCAGGTAATTTAATTATCGATGATTATGGATATGTTGGTGATCAAACTGGCTCAATCCACTCTACAAATTTCTTTGCAGTTTCATCTTCTGATGGCTTATATGGTTATTTAGCAGGTTCAGATTCTGAAACTTATTATTTCACTTGTTCAGATAGATTTGGCTCAAATTTAAAGGTATCTCCTGGTCCTACTGGTAGTGAACTTTCAAATTATTATCTTGCAGCTGATTTTACAATTAGTGCATTAAATGATGCTACTACTAGTGTTGATGAAGATGGAAATGACATCTTAATATTAACTAACGATGCTACTACAAACTATATTCAATATGGTTTAGGATATTCAACATCAAGAATTCAATCTTATGGATATACTATTGAACCTGCTCAAGTAGATTATCAACCTGTTACTTTCTATGATATGAATGGTGAAAAGGTTCAAAAAGAAATGCCTGTTATTTACACATTTATTTCTTTAACTACTACTTCTGGTACTCAAACCGGTTTATTAAATGCTTCCATATTAGAATATGGTGATAATTATGGCTTAAAGGGTATTGATGAATACATTTCTACAATTGGTACACCTGATCCAATTAAAGATCCTGGTGTTAACAATGTTGTTGATGCAATTAACAAAGGTCAAAACTTCACAAAACAAGAAGAATTTGGTTGGTATAAAGCTTCTTTAGATGAAAATGGAGAATCATTTGAAACATTTGTTCCTTGTGATGTTCCTAAATCTATGAGTGCAGATCTTTCTTCATTCTTCCCAGTTTCTTCTACACCTAGTGTAAGTAGACTTATAGCTACTGAAGACAAAGTCAAAGAAGAATTTGTTTCTGGTTATGGTAATTTAACTCCTACAGCTAGTGAAGGTGAAGAAGTTACAAATGGTTATAACGTATATTCACTTAATAGTGAAGATTCAAATAAAGTAGATGAAAAGACAAATATTACTACTGTTGATTCCACTTTAAAATTAGGTGATGAAGTTACTACTTCTAGTGCTCTTGGTAAAGCTACATCAGTTTATTCTTATGTAAGTGCTACAAAAGGATTAGAAGGTGTTTCATTTAGTTCCAACTATATCGCTGATGTTACTACTTTAAGTGATGGTGATAAAGAAATTACTAAAGTTGTCTTAAATAGCGGTAAATATGCTGAAAGTTTCTTAGGCGGATTAATTGATAACTCATCTTATAATAGATTAGGCTTACTTTATAGCTGGAGTGCTAAAGTATGGGGTACTTCATTAGCTGATGCTTCTAGTACAATTAGCATGTTATCTGATGTTAATATTCAATATGTTAAAGAAGGTGATGCTTATACTGAGTTAACTGTTAGTGCTTGCTTAGTATGGCAACTAAATAGTGATAGTACTTATACTGTTGTTAGATGGGCATTCAATTTTACCGATATTGGTACTACTTATATAATTGAATAAAAGGAGAAAATTAATAAAAATGAAAAAGAAATCATTTGTGGCCTTATTAGCTGCCTTTGTATTGACAGCTTCTGGAGCCTTAACAAGTTGTAATCCTACAAGTAACAGTGATTTAGGAAATTATGTTTATAACACATATATTTCTACAAATCCTAAAACATGGAATACCCATAACTGGGAAACTAGTGATGAATCTTATATCACTAGCTATACAGAAATGGGTTTATATGACACAATTTTAAATTCCACAAAAGATGGATATGAAATTGTAACAGAAATGGCAGCTGAAATGCCTATTGCAGTTGATCCTAGTGATATTGATAGTGAAACTATTGAAAAATATTATGAAGGTAACCCAGCAGAAAATATGATTTGGGATATCAAATTAAATCAATCTGCAAAATGGGAAGATGGAACTGCTATTACTGCTGATGATTATGTAAAATCTATGCAATTACAATTAGATCCTAATTATGCTAACTACCGTGCTGATAGCTATTATAAGAATAATTTTGTAATTGCAAATGCTGAAACTTATTTCAAAGCTGGTAGAAGTACAGTTGAATCTGCTTATAGCTATATCGATCAATCTACAGGTAACTTTAAAGATCCTGAATCTCAATGTGCTGATGGTGTTTATTATTTAAATATCACCAAAGATTGTGGATTTGTTTCTTCCATTTTCTCAACAAGTTCTGATAGCTCAACTTCAAATAGCTTATATACACTTTTCCAACAATCAATGATTACTGAAAATACCGCTAATAATAAAGCAGCAAATAGAATTGTTGATGCTGTAAAACAATTCCTCTTATTAGGATATAAATCAGAAACCTATTATACAAAGAACCAAGGTTTCTATGATAATCACAAATCCGATTGGGAAAAGGCTAAAGAAGAAGGTTTAAGCAGTATTACAAAAGATATGTTGGAAGATCATCCTGACATTGATTTTGCTGAATTTGATTCAAATGAAATCTATGTTAGAGTTGATGGTAAACAATCTGTAAGTGATACTAATAAAGAATTATATTCAAGTGCAGCTTTACAAGAAGATTTAAAGACAATTGCTACTGGATTAGGTAGATATGGTGTTACAAAATCATGGGGTTGGAAATTATTAACATTTGTTTCTATCCACAATAATAATGTTGCTGACTGGTCTAAAGTCGGTTTAGTTAAGATTGATGATTACACCATTAGATTCTATTTAAGTAAGGCTATTGATGAATTAAATTTAAAATTCGCATTATCTAGCAACTGGTTAGTTAAAACAGATTTATATGAAAAATTAACAACCACTCAAGCTTCTGGTTCAAAACAAACAGCTTATGCTACAAATAAGATTGAAAACTATATGTCTTATGGTCCTTATAAGCTTTCTAAATATGAATCAGGTAAGACAATTAACTTAGTTAGAAATGAAAACTGGTATGGTTGGACTGATAATAAACATGTTGGTCAATTCCAAATGACTGGTTTAAATACTCAAATTATCACAGATCACAACACAGCTATGACATTATTCAAACAAGGTAAACTTGATGATATTGACTTAACTGCTGATGATATGAAAGAATTTGGTACTTCTGGTAGATTAACAACAGTTTATGAATCATATACAACAAAGATTTCATTTAACTCTGATAGATCTAAATTATTAGAAAGACAACAAGCTGCTAACGATGGTAATAAGACAATCTTAGCAAATAAAGACTTTAGAGAAGGTTTATCTTTAGCTATCAATAGAAAGGACTTCGCAAGCCAAGCTACTGCTGGTAGTAAAGCCTTCACTGGTTTATTAAATGACTTATACTTATCTGATGTTTCTACAGGTGAAGCTTATAGAAATACTACACAAGGTAAATCAGTTTATGGCCAAGTTTATGGTAATTTAGGTGGAACTGAAATTGGTCAAGATAAAGCCTTAGAAGAAAACGCTTATGGTAATAACGCTGCCTTAGCTGCTAAATATGTTGCTAAAGCTTTCAATGATGAATTTACTTCTACTGAAGAAGGTCACTTAGAAAAGAATTCAACAATCAATATTGAATTCAAAGTTTACGATAATGAATCTGCTAACACAAAGAGTGCTAGAACTCATCTTGAACAATACTTTAGAGATGTAGTTGAATCTGCTAATACAATTTGTGGTTCTTCTGTTTCTATTAATGTTAATACAGTTAAAGATGAAAACTATTATGATTCAGCTAAAGTTGGTAACTATGATATGATTTTCTCAATCTGGGGCGGTGCTCAAATCGATCCATTCGGATTAATGGAAGTCTATTGTGCTAATGACTTTAATAGCTGCTGTGAATATGGTTTCAAAGGTAAACAAGCTTCTACACCTTTATCAATCGATTTAGATGGCGATGGTAAAATTGGCGATGGTGAAACTCAATCTTTCACTGCTTGGTATAACCAAATGAAGAATATAACCACAACTACTAAGGCAAATAAAGATAAGAAATTAACAATCTTAGCAGGCTTAGAAGCTGGTATCTTATCAAGATTTGAAGCTATTCCTTTAGTTGCTAGAGGTACTTCTTCATTGACATCCTTCAAGGTTGAAAATGGTTCTTCTAACTATGTTTCATTAGTTGGTTATGGTGGAATTAGATTCATGACATTCAACTATCCTACTTCTGGAAGTGGTGAAACTTGGGATAACTTTGTCAGCAAAAATGGCGGAGATTTAACAAGCTTATACAAAAACGCTGAAGAATAAAATAGTCGAAAATTATCGATTTAATGTTAAAAATGAATGTAAAAGGCAAGAAATTGTCGATTGCATTCATTTTTTTTGTAAAAGCCCTTTTAAATCATACTATTTTAATAGTATGATAAATAGTAAACATTTTTGTTTACTAGATTTTTAAATTGAAAGAGAATAGAGAAAATGAGAGACATTAAACAATTGCTTAAGTACATCGGCCAACGTATCTTGTTACTTATTTTGACCTTTGTAATCATTTTTATTTTGTGCTTCATATTGGTAAGAATGCTACCAATCACTGCAGCCGATGCTCCAGGTAAAGATCCTGAAATGTTCTATATTAGCCAAGTCGCTATGGGTAGAATGTATAAAGGCGGGGATGGAAATTATTATAATATTCCAGTCTTAGAACAGCTTGGTACATTTATTAAGAACTTATTTGTTCCTTCCACTTATCAAGTAAATGGGGTTACATATGAAGTTTCTAGATGGGGTTATTCATGGAAAATTGCTTGGTTAACATCTCCTACTGAAGTCTTAGCTAGCAAATTAGCTCCTACTGTTTTAATTAACATTTATTCAATGATTATTTCTATACCTGTTGGTTTAGGATTAGGTATTTTCATGGCCTTAAAGAAAAACAAATGGGAAGATAACGTGTTATCTGTAGTAATTATGTTATTTATTTCTGTTCCTTCATTTGTTTACGCTTTCTTATTACAATATATTTTCGCTTATAAATTAAAGTGTTTACCTGCTATTAGAGCTACATTTAATACTTCTTGGTTTGAACCAGAAATGATAGCTAGTATGGTATTACCTGTTTTATCTATGTCATTTGGTTCTATTGCTGGTTTTGCTAGATATACTAGAGCTGAATTAACTGAAGTATTAACTTCTGATTTTATGTTATTAGCAAGAACAAAGGGCTTATCAAGAGGTCAAGCTACAATTAGACATGCTATGAGAAACTCTTTAGTTCCTATTTTCCCAATGATTTTAGGTGAAATTATTTCTGTTTTATCTGGTTCAATGATTATTGAAAACATCTTTGCAGTTAATGGTGTTGGTTCATTGTTCTTACAATCAATTCAAACTAGAGACTACGATGTATTCCAATTTGTCGCTATGTTCTATGTTTTAATTGGCTTAGCTGGTTCATTAATTGTTGATATTTCATATGGTATTGTTGATCCTCGTATTAGAATGGGAGGTAGAAAATAATGGAAAAGAATATTTATAATTCAAGTGTTGAAATTGATAATGTTCCTAGTGAAAATTTAACTTTAGCACTTAATCAAGAAAGCTTACATGACCAAGCTTTCGAAACTAAACCAGTTAGTTATATTCACGATTGCTTTAATAGATTTTGTAAGAATAAATCTAGTATTGTTGCTTCTGTAATTATTTTATTAATTGTAATTTATGCAATAATTGTTCCTTTTGCTAGCTCAAAAGGTATTAGAGCTCAATCTTATGCTGAATTCAAAGATGGCTTTAAAGATAGCCGTTTCCAATATGTAACTCCTTATTGTGGATTATTTAAAGGAACTGGTTTCTGGGATGGTACTAAAACAGAAGAAGTTTCTTCTGATGTCTATTTTTCATATGTAAATGATGATTCTAATCACAAAAGAGTAGAATTATTATCCACAAATGAAAATAGAGTCGGTTCTTCAGTTACTATTTCTTATAATGTTAGAAGAGATACATATGCTGTTGGTAATAAGATTATTTATTTAAATCAAGCTGATTTTGATAAATTAATTAAAGATCAAGTAGATAAAGGCTTAGTTACTACTTCTACTTACACAGATAGTGATGGAAATATTGCTACTACTTATAAAGTAGATTCTAAAGCAATAATAAAGCCAATTGTAAATTATGAAAAGTATATTAATGAATATATTGAACAATTAACTGCAGATGGTGAATCTAGTTCTATAATTAGTGAAATTAAAGATAAGTTAACTACTTATTATCAAAATAATTCCAATGTTTATTATAAGTTACAAGCTTATAAAAGAAGTAATGGACAATTAAATTCAAATAGATTTATTGCTGTTAAAGATAGTGAGGGTAAACCAATTGATATTTATCAAAAAGATGAAAATGGTAATTTAGTATACGATGTATTAAATTCTGGTTTACAACATGAAGTAAGAGTAGATTATTTTGATTATTTTTCTTACAAGTACAACATGAGTCCATATATGGTATTTGGATCAAATGGACAAGGACAAGATATTTTCTCTAGACTTGCCATTGGTACATTATTCTCATTAGGCTTAGGTATTGGTATTTCCTTAATTAACTTTATTATCGGTTTAATTTGGGGTGCTGTTTCTGGTTATTATGGTGGTACAACAGACTTAATTATGGAAAGAATTACCGATATTATTTCTAATGTTCCTTCTTTAATTATTCTTACTATTTGTTCAATTCAATTTACAAATAACGCTTCTTTAAAAGGAAGTATAGGTGCAGCTGGTATTACAATATTAGCTATCCTGGTGGCGTTTGTGTATAACGGTTGGGTTGGTGTTGCTTCTACTACAAGAATGCAATTTTATAGATTTAAAGGCCAAGAATATGTTTTAGCAAGTAGAACTTTAGGCGCTAAAGATTCAAGATTGATATTTAAACACATCTTACCTAATGCAGTTGGTACATTAGTTACATCATCAATTTTAATGATTCCTAGTGTTATTTTCTCTGAATCAACATTGTCATATTTAGGTATTATTGATTTATCTTCATCTGGTATTTCTTCTATTGGTACTTTACTTTCAGAAGGTCAAGCTGCTAGCTTAGAGATCAATCCACACGTATTACTATTCCCAGCAATTATCATTTCATTATTAATGATTTGTTTTAACTTATTTGGTAACGGCTTAAGAGATGCCTTTAACACCTCTTTAAAAGGAAGTGAGGAATAATATATGGAACAAACAAACGATAAAGTCCTTGAAGTTAAAAACCTTCGTATATCATTTAAAACTAACGGGGGAACTGTTAAAGCTGTTAGAGGAATTTCTTTCTCATTATTTAAAGGTAAGACATTAGCAATTGTTGGTGAATCTGGTTCTGGTAAGTCAGTTACTTCTAAAGCTATATTAGGAATTCTTGCTAATAACAAAATAGTTGAAGATGGTCAAATCATCTTTGAAGGTAAAGACCTTTTAAAGCTTTCTGAAGAAGAATTTACAAAAATTAGAGGTGTTAAAATCTCCATGATTTTCCAAGACCCTCTTTCAAGCTTAAATCCTATCATGAAAGTAGGAAAGCAACTTACTGAAGCCATGGTTTTAAAATCAAAGGCTACAGTAAAGCTCTCTAAAAAATATTTGAAAAAATCCAATAAGATTTTAAAAACTATCAATCCAGAATTATTTGCTAAATTAACTGATTATGCTTCTAAATTAACAAAAGAAGATAAGAACTTTGATTTAGAAAGTCACAAGGAATTATTTAAACAAGCCTGTGAAATTGAACTTGGTAAACAACAAGAAAACTGCAAGGCTGCTTTAAAAGTCATTGAAGATTTTACTAAAAAGTATTTTGATAACAATCCTGAAAATAAGATTGAAGATGTTAAATCATTTAAAAAAGATTTAAAAGTCATTAAGAAATTATTAAGTAAGTGCTTATTCTCACTTGCAAGTGAATCTGATGATACTATTCAAGTCTATTATGCATTAGTAGTTGATTTATTAGCTAAGGCTAAAGAATCAGTTAAATTAATTGATAAGACAAATCAAACATTAGCTAAATACAATGTAAGTGATGTTTATGATTTACCTGCTTCAGTTAGAGCAAATTCAAGAGAAGTCTTGATTTTACCTAGCCAACATGTTGAAGCAATAAAAGAATTAACTAGCGATTTAGCAAGTCACTTAGATAAGATTTGTTTGGCAAAAACTAGTGAACAATTATTAGCTATTGCAAAGAAAATTGAATTATTCTATCTCCAAAAGGTAGTTGAATCTAAAGGAAGTATCACAAAAGCTGAAGGTAAAAAGAGAGCCTTAGAATTATTAACTGAAGTCGGTATTAACGAACCTGAAAGACGTTATAATCAATATCCATTTGAATTCTCTGGTGGTATGAGACAAAGAATAGTTATCGCTATCGCTTTATCTAGTAACCCTGAAGTCTTGATTTGTGATGAACCTACAACCGCACTAGATGTTACAATTCAATCTCAAATCCTTGAATTAATTCAAAAATTAAAAGTTGAAAAGAACTTATCAATTATCTTTATTACTCACGATTTAGGTGTTGTTGCTAATATGGCTGATGATATTGCAGTTATGTATGCTGGTAAAATAGTTGAATACGGCACTGTTTATGATATTTTCTATGATCCTAGACATCCTTATACATGGGCCTTACTTGGTTCAATGCCTGATTTAAAAACTAAAGAGAAGTTAAACGCTATTCCAGGAACCCCTCCTAATATGTTGCTTCCTCCAAAAGGCGATGCCTTCGCTTTAAGAAATAAGTACGCATTAAAGCAAGATTATATTGCTCAACCACCATTTTTCAAAGTAAGTGACACCCATTATGCTGCTACTTGGTTATTACATCCAAATGCTAGTGATGTTGAGGCTCCTAAAATTGTAGTTAGCAGAATTAAAAATTCATTAGAAGAATCTAATTATACTAATTGCCCAAGCCCACTAAATTATAAGAATTCTATTTTAAAAGATTTAAAAGGAGGAAATAAATAATGTCTGAAAATACAGATTTAAATAAGAAGACAAAGACTAAAAAGTCTACTTCTAGTTCTACTTCTCCTAAAAAATCTACATCTACTAAGAAGACTACAACTAAAAAATCTACATCTACTACTAAAAAGACAACTTCTAAAAAGAAAGAGACTAAAGTTGAAAATGTAGAAAATAAAGAAGTAATTGAATCAAAAGTAGAAGAAACAAAAGTAGAAAATGTAAACGAACAAACTCCTGTTCAATTCCAAAAACAATACGATTATGAAAATGCTGAATTACTTTTAAAAGTTAAGCATTTAAAACAATATTTCAAATTTAAGTCAGCAACTAGCAAATACTTAAAAGCTGTTCATGATGTCTCTTTTGATGTTTATAAAGGTGAAGTATTTGGCTTAGTTGGTGAATCTGGTTGTGGTAAGTCTACTACTGGTAGAGATATTCTAAAATTATATAAGATTACTTCTGGTGATATTTTCTTAGATGGTATTAGAATTGCAGCTGGTACTAGATGGAATCAAAAAGAAATCAAGTTTACTAATATTCGTTTAAAAGAATCTTTAAGAAAATTCAAGTCTGAAAAAGATGATCAAATTTCTAAATTGGAAATTGATTATTTAAATGCTTTTGATGAAAAATTTGATTATAAGAAATTAAAAAAGATTGTAAAGCCAAGCTCTGAACAAAAAGAAGAAGATTCTTTAATTGAAGAAAAGCTTGAATATGTTAAAAAGTTTGATGAAATCATTGCTGATTACAATTTGAAAGTTAAAACTGAAAAAGATAAAGCTTATCAAATCTGTTCAACAGAAAAAGAAAGAATCAAATTAGCTAAAAAGGATGATAAAAACTACAACAAGAACATTGCTAAACAAGCAATTAGTAAAGTTGAAGAACAATATAAAGACTTTATAGCAGATTATAATGCAAATTATAAAAATACTAAGGCTAAATTTGATGATTTATCTAAACAATATAATTTATATTCTAAGAAATTAAATGCTGCTAATTCTAAACAAGAAAAAGATGAAATTGATAAGCAATATTCAACTTTAATCAATGATTTCCAACAAGCTAAGATTGATTTTGAACAATATAATAATAAATACAGCCAATATAAAGCTGATATTAAAAAGGCTAAGGCTACTAATATTGCTAACAAGGTTCAAATGATTTTCCAAGATCCTATCGCTAGCTTAAATCCTAGAATGACAGTTAGAAATATTATTGCTGAAGGTTTAGTTATTCAAGGTGTTCACGATAAAGAATATATTAATAAAGAAGTTGAAAGAGTCTTAAAATTAGTCGGTTTAGTTCCTGAACATGCTAATAGATATCCTCATGAATTTTCTGGTGGTCAACGTCAAAGAATCGGTATTGCTAGAGCTATTATCATGAAGCCTGAATTAATTGTTGCTGATGAACCTGTTTCAGCTTTGGATGTTTCTATTCAAGCTCAAGTTATTAATTTGTTAAATGATTTAAGAAATGATTTGGGATTAACAATTATATTTATTGCTCATAACTTATCTGTTGTTAAATATTTCTGCGATAGAATTGCTGTTATGTATTATGGTAATTTAGTTGAACTAGCTACAGCTGATGAATTATTTGCTCATCCACTTCATCCTTATACTAAGTCTTTGCTTTCTGCAGTTCCTTATCCTGATCCTAATGTTGAGGCTAATAGAAAAAGAATTATCTACAATCCTCAATTAGAGCATGATTATTCAACTCAAAAGCCTACTATGAGAGAATTAGAAAAGGGTCATTTTGTTCTTTGTAATGATAAAGAAGAAGAAAAATACAAAGAAGAATTAAAACAAGCTAAGTCAATTTATGCAAGATAATAAAATTAATAAGTATCAAGAAAAAGATACTGATAAGAAAAAGATCTTTATTATTGGATTAGTTGTTTCGTTTGTCGTTTGTAGTTTAATTTGTTTAATAATATTCTTAGTTGAATATTATTCAAATAAAGATTTTCTTTATAAATGTTTAACTGACGCTTTCTCATTATCTGGGTTAATTCTTCTACTTAGCTTTTTCTTAGTTTATTGTTCTTTCCAAGGTAGCTTTGATATGATTACGTATGCTATTCAAGTTGTGTTTTATACAACATTTTATAAGAACTTAAGAGAGACAAAAGTTGCTAAGAACTATGCAGAATACAAAGAATTAAAACGTGAAAAAGATAGACCTAGCGTTTATTATATGGCACTTGTTGGAACAATATTTCTAGCAGTAGGATTATTCTTACTTATTCCATATTATAAATTAAGGCCATAATAATTTGATATTATAAAGACAATTGTTTAAAATAATTTGATTAAAAAGAGGGAAAAATATGAAAAAGAAATTAATTAATATCGTTACATTGATGATGTTATTTACAGTTACTGGTTGTGATAATAATACTTCTTCTAGTAGTGCTAATAATAGTTCAACTAGTTCTACTTCTACTTCAAGTCAATCTAGTTCAAGTAGCCAAGTTGTAGCTGATTTAACTGAAAAAGATCTTAGTAAAGGTAAGACCACTTATAAAAAGGCTGATGGAAGTGAAGCTGATTTAAATATTGATACATTATATAGAAACGCTAATAATCCACATTTAAATCCGGTTGCTCAAGGTGGTCAACATGTCTTTGTTGCTCCTTTTGCTTTCCAAAGTGGCACAAATGATGTAGATAAAAAGGCTATTGATGCTACAGAAGAATTACGTGATAAGATTGTTACTACTTTTACAGCTAGTGATGAAGAAATGGCTCAAAAGACTGATGGTGCTTGTTATTCAGTTGAATCTTTCTATAAACATTCAAGCTATGGTATTGCTAAGTTTGAATGTGATGTAATGCCTTGGATTACTTATAATGGTACAGCAAGTCAATTTATGGCAGCTTGTGGAAATTCCTCAGCTGGTGTTACTGCTGCTGAATATTGTAGAACATGGTATTTAACTGAATATGCTAAAGATAGCCATGGCGCATTAGGTGTAGATGCAAAACCATTTAGCTATTATGATGCTGATAATGATGGCTTTATGGACTTAATTTGGGTAGTTTATGCTTATCCATATAGCACAACAGATACATCATTTTGGTGGGCTTATGTTACTTACACTTCAAATAATGCTAACCTTACATCTCCTAGTGTAAAAACATTAGGTTGGGCTTCTACTAACTTTATGAGTAAGGCTAATGGTTATGATTCTCATACATTCATCCACGAAACTGGTCACACATTTGGTTTAGATGATTATTATGATTACAATAACAAATGGAAACCAATGGGTGGAATTGACTATATGGATCAAAACTTAGGTGATCACTCATCATTTTCTAAGTTCTCATTAGGTTGGTGCAATCCTTATGTATTAAAAGAAAGTGATTTAGAAGGTGGTAAGACTGCTGTTATTACTTTAAATGCATTTACTAATTCAGGTGATGCTTTAGTCTTAGCTTCTCCTAATTACAATGGAACTGCTTTTGATGAATATTTAATCGTTGAATTAGTTGGCCCTACTGGTATTGCTAAATACGATTATGAAAATGGATATGAAAATACTTCTGGTTATACAAAGCCTGGTATTAGAATCTTACATGTTGATGCAAGAACATATAATGCTAATTCATCTGAAAAGAATGCTCATGATAAAGTCATTAGCGATGCTGATTTAGTTGGCCAAACTGCTACTGATTGGAGAGTTGATAACTCTTATATGGGTAGATCTTATGAAGAAACTAATACAGACTATTTCCCATATACAGATGCTTCTGGAAGTGCACAAAAAGGATATTATTCTTTAGTTTCCTTAATTCAATCTGATGGTAATACAACAGATAACTGGATGACAAGTGGTACATATTCTGCTTCTAATAGTGTTTTATTTAGAAAAAATAGTACATTCACAATGAAAAAAGATGGTTTCAATCAATTCTTCCCATCACATTCTAATTTATGGAATAAGGCTAAAACTATCACTGGTAGAATTGGTAGTGGAGATAAAACTACACAACAATATAGTATTGATGAAACTATGACATGCAACTATTCAATGAAGGTCTTATCAATTGATGAAGATCCTACATATGGATATACTTGTAAGTTACAATTTACATTAGATAAATAAACATATAAAAAATAATCATTTAAAATGAATTTAACCCCTTTAGTTAGACTAAGTAAAATTAGAAAGACTGCTGGGGTTTTTATTTTGAAATTGGATATACTAATTAAAGAAGGAAAATAAGAAATATGAAAGCTAGTGAATTTAATTTGATTGTACTTAAGCACTTTGACCAAATAAAAGAAAAATATATGTCTAATAAAGAAAATGAATGGAATGGTGAAGAGATTGGATCAACAATTCTAATAGAGGACTATCTAATGCCTTTTATTTATGAACATTTAGAAGATAAAAAAATAATGAACAAGCTTTCTAATTTATTAGAAGAACTTCTTTCATCTAAAGATGAATTTTGTGAAGAAGTCTTATATTGTTCTTTCTTTGAAAAAATACATTATGAAAATGTAGAATCTAAGTTTATCCCTTATTTTAAAGAAAATACTAAAGAATTTTTTAAGCAATTAAAATTTTAAAAATTTTTATTTAGCTTGTGATTTGATTATTCTATTTGTGTAAAAATAATGAATTAAAGTATCATTTTATTGATATAAAATTAAACATCTTTGAAAAATTTGAAAAATTTTGAGTTTTTCAAAGATTATTAGTATAATAAATTTAGGTGATGAATTATGTTGATAGATAGAGAAAATTATCTTAGCAAGATTAGACCATTCTACGATGTTGATATTATTAAGGTTATAGTTGGTTCTAGACGTGCAGGAAAATCAAAGATTATTGAATTAATTATTGATGAATTGAAGAAAAAAAGTGTATCTGAACTTGATATTATTTATATTAATTTTGAAAAATTAGAATTTGAATGGGTCGATGATTATCATAAGTTAAATGATTATGTGAATAAACATCGAGGTAAGAATAAACAATATCTTTTCTTTGATGAAATTCATCAAGTAAAAGGTTTTGAAAAGGCAATTAATTCTTTTAGAGTTTCTTTTGATTGTTCTATTTTTATCACTGGTTCTAATTCCAAAATGTTATCTACAGAAATTTCTTCTTTATTAACTGGTAGAATTATTGAATTTCCAATCTATCCATTTACATATGAAGAAGCAGAAAGATATCGTGCTTGTTTAGGTAAAACAATAGATAATTCTTTCTATGACTATCTTCGTTATGGAGGATATCCTTTACGTTTTGATATTTCTAATGGTGATTCTATTAGAAGATATTTGAAGGAATTATATGAAAATATATGTCAAAAAGATATTTTTGCTAGGGATTCAGATATTGAAAAGACAAAATTCAATAAAGTAGCTAATTATGTATTATCAAATGTTGGAACAAATTTTAATCCAAAATCAATATGTGATTATTTGAATTTAAATAATAAAGATAAAGATTATTGTTCTTTAACTTCTATATATAATTATCTAGATAAACTTGAAAAATCTTTTCTTATAATACCAATATATAGATATAATATTCCAGAGAAAGCTGCCTTAAAATCCAATCCAAAATATTATGCAATTGATAATGGAATGAGACTAGTTAATTCTAATTCTGATTCTTTTGATATTGGCCGTTCTTTAGAAAATATAGTATGTATAGAACTTTTAGCTAGAGGATTTGAAGTTTATGTAGGTAAGACTTATAAAGGGGAGATTGATTTTATTGCTATTAAGAATGGAAAGAAATGTTTCATTCAAGTTTGTTATATTATGGAAACAGAAGAAACATTACAAAGAGAATTTGGAGCATTCTCATGTATCAAAGATCCTTCTCCAAAATACGTTTTAAGTCTAGATAGAATGGATATGTCTAGAAATGGAATCACACATTATAATTTGATTGATTTCCTTTTAGGAAAAGTGAATTTATTTTTGTCATAAAGAAATTTTTTAACATCTTTGAAAAACTTAAAAAATTTTGAGTTTTTCAAAGATATACTTGAACTCATAAAAAAATACTCAAAGCATTAAGAAAACTAAAAAATGAAAAATAACTTAACTTATGAAAATGTATATCAAGAATTTAAAAATGAATTCAAAGAAGATTCATCATTTTTTACATGTAAAGAAAAAGAAACATCTATTAATGATACAGATGGAGCTCACCTTCAATTTGGAATGGTAATTGTTCCTTATCTTTATCATTTAATTGATTTAAAAGATGATGCTAAAATTCAAAAATGTTTCAATTTTTTCGATAGAATGTCTAATTCAGTCGATAAAGAACTAAGTGCAGTAGTTCAGTTTTCAATATTAGAAGATATAGTTACTAATCAAAAGTATTCAAATAAACTAGAAAAATACTTTACTGATGAAATGAAGTCTTATCTTCCATATTTACATTCATATATTGATTTTAAATAACATTTACACAATTTTAATAGAATCAAGCTCTAGGAATTAAGATTCACATTTAATGTATTCGGTAAAAATGTGTGTACACACAAAAAAAGGGAATACAATGATTAATAAAGATAAATATTTGAATATGTTTATTGATTTAAAGCAAAATGGGTTTCAAAGTGTTATTGTTAATAGTTTTTGTAAGTTTTTATCAATTGAAAATGTTGGTTGAGTTATGGTGTTGTTTTTGCTTTATTCTTTAATTTTCCAGCAAATCTTCAATATTACAACCTAAAACTCTTGCTAGTTTATAAATGGTTTCAACTTGTGCTTTGTTTATGTCGTTTCTTTTTTGTTCATACATTTGAATAGAGCGAAGTTCAACTTCTGCTAGATTTGCAAGTTTGCTTTGAGATAAGCCTCTTGCTTGTCTTATTTTTTTTAGGTTTGTAATTTCGGGTTTTTTGAAATATGTGTTTGCTATATCAAAAAACTTAGTTACATTAGCTTCGTGCAAGGTTTGGTATAATCTTAAAACTTCTTCAATGGGCAATGAATTATTTATTCTATAAAAAGAATATCCTTTTTTGTATTGGAATTGGGCTAAAACCCAACCAGCCCAATAATATTTATCTTTGTTTATATTTTCTTTATTTGGAATGGATTTTTTGTCATTATAAATTTCATTCAAATAATCTAAGGCGGAGCAGGTAAGATATTTTGGATTTCCTTTTTCAATTTGTTTTGCTATATTGGAATTAACAAAGGTATTCCAAAAAATTATAGGATCTATTCCAATATTAACAGCATGCTCAAACATTACGCCCAAATTTTCGGATAGATTTGGTAAATATAAATTGCTATATGATTGAATCGCCATCTTTTAACCCCTTTCTTATAATATCCACTACAAATATATCATTAGTGAGTGTTATAGACTTTCTTGTACCGTTAAAATAATCTTCTCGTGCCTTTTCATCTCTTGCTTTTCTTTTTGTAAAGTACTCCAATCTATCTGCGGTTTCAAAGCCTTCAAAATGAAGTTTGCTAACTATTACAACTTGTTTTCCAAGCTGACCAAGTTCCATTGCTTGACTTAATTTTCTAACAGGAATTGTGTTATTTACAAAATCTCTTGCAAAACTAAAATATGAGTCGTCTGCTCTAAAGCTAATAACTATATCGTAATTATTCACATCAATGTAAAAGTTTTTAAGCAAATATTCTTTTGCTTGAATAGATATTTCATTGCTTAATTCAAAAGTTCTAAATTTTAGAAGTACTGCAATCTAATTCAGTATTGAATATCTTTTATCAGTTAAATCTAGAATTTTAAGCTCAGACAAATCAATAGAATATTTATTTGCAAATCCATTATTCTCATTATTACTAAAAGACCATTCTTTTGCAAGTTCCACACTTTCTGTGCAATAAAATCCAAAACCATAATCATTTTCAGCTTTTCCACTATGATAATATGGTTTTTCAATAATATCTTTTGAACCATGATAAATAACTAACTTTGACATATTTATCTCCTTTTGATTTATATCATTACAATGATATATTTTTAGCTAATCACGAATGTTAAATTTATATAATTACAATGATACAAATAAATTGTTGTCTTTAATAATTCATATTAAAACAGATTTGTCAAAGTTATGAAAGTATCAATAGAATTATTAAATTGTAAGAAATTCTCAATTGAAAATTACAAAAGACTATTGATAATAACACATATGATTATGTGTGAAGGGAGTTATTCCTTTTGCACATATTTAGCACATGTTTAGTGCTAACAATTTAGAAATACATGATATAATGAAATTGAATATGGAGGTGCTAAATATGCCTAGTGTAAACGTAACAATTAGAATGGATGAGAATGACAAGAAGGATGTAGAGAAGCTTTTTTCTGAATTAGGATTAACAATGAATGCAGCCTTCAACATGTTTGCTAAACAAGCCATCAGGGAGCAAGCAATCCCATTCAAGATTACCAAGAATCCAAATGTCGAGTATATGGATAGAAACACACTAAACAAACTCTATACCAAATCTACCAAGAAATATGGTAAAGCTTATGAGGAATTAGCTAAATAATGTTTTACTTTTCAAAAGATGACATCATTTTTATTCATTCTAAGCTAATTTCAGATTATGGTGGAAGTAATGGAATAAGGGATGAAGGAATGCTTGAATCAGCAATCAACACTCCTTTACAAACTTTTGATGGAATTGACTTATACTTCTTTGAGACCGATAAGATTGCTAGACTTTCTTATAGTTTAGTCATGGATCATCCCTTTTTTGATGGTAACAAGAGAATAGCGGCAGCAGCCCTTGATTTAGGCTTGTCAGGTAATGGACTTGAATTAAATGCTACGGTTGATGAACTGATTGATGAATTCATTAGATTAGCTTCTAGCAAAATCGAGTATAAAGATTTTCTTAACTGGGTTGAGGAATTATCTTTACCAAAAGAAGTAAAAGTTTTAAAAGACAAGCAGAGAAACTCTTTGTAAAACGGCAATGTCAAAAGGTTCCTAGATGATGTCAATTATGAGATTGAATTTTCGTATTGTTTCTTAAAATCGAGATATTTTTTTATTTTGGTAATTTCATTAGATGGCAATTAAGGTGATAATGATATAAACCATTATTAATTATTCTGATTTGAATTCTACTATAAAAGTAAAAATAGTAATCTTTAAAAGATTCATGTGAATTTTATTATAAATATAAAAAAGTTGTAAAATAAAAGTGGAGGTAATTAATATGACAAAAGAAGAGATGTTAGCAATATTTTCTAAAAGACATTCAGTTAGAAAATTTAAAGATGAAGCAGTTGATAAACAAGATATAGAAGCTATTATGCAAGCTGGATATTTAGCACCATGTGGATTAAGTAGACACGAATCTAAAATATATCCTTTCTATAAAGGGGAAGATAATTATAATAAGTTAGTAGAAATTACTAAGAAAGTTTTAGGAAGAGACCATTATTATGGTGCACCTGTTATTTTAGTTGAAACAGTTTCTTATAAAGCTTGTACTCCTATTAAAGACGGTTCAGCAGTTATGGAAAACATGTTATTAGCAAGTGCTTTATTAGATTTAGGTGCTTGTTGGATTGATGCTCCTTATAAAATCTTTGTAGATGATAATAAAAAATTATTAGAAGAAATTGGTATTGATCCTAATTGCATAGTAATTGGTGGAGTAGTAGTAGGAAAGAAATTCTTCTAATGGAAATAGTATGTGTTGGAGGAGGAGCATCTAGTTGCATATTCGCCTATTTAGTAAAAAAGAATCATCCTGATTATAAAGTAACTATTTTAGAAGCTTCTGATAAGATATTAAAAAGAGTCTTAGTTAGTGGAAATGGTAGATGTAATTTCTTTAATAATGACTTTTTAGATGCTTCAAAATTAGAAGGAAAGACTACTAATTTTAATGAATTTAATAGATTTTATGATTCTAAGTTAGCTAGTGATTTCCTTTTGTTTTTAAAAGATGAATTTAAGTTTTGTTATTATAAAGATGATGAAAATAGAATGTATCCTTTCTCAAATATTTCTTCTTCTTTAAAAGAAGTAATTGAACAAGGACTTAATAGATTAAAAGTAAAGATAAAACTCAATTGCAAGGTTAAATCAATTGACTTAGAATCTAAAAAAGTAATATGTGAAAATGGTAATGTTTCCTATGATAAGTTATTTATTGGAGTAGGTGGGAAAAGCTATGATAGAAATGGAAGTGAATATGATAGTTTTATTTCATCTTTGAATTTAAAGATTAATCCTTATCAAAGTGGACTTACTCCTTTAATAGTGTCTAAAAATATACCATCTAGTTTAGTTGGCACTCGTTTAAAAGGAAATCTAGTATTAAAAAGAAATAGAACTAATATATATCAAGAACAAGGAGAAATACTTTTTAAAAAGGATGGTATTTCTGGTATTTGTGTTTTTGATGCCTCTTTATTTGTTGATATTAATTCAAAAGATTCTTATTATGTTTATTTTGATCCTTTTAATCATGATGGGGTTAATTTAGATTTTAATAATAAGTTAAAAGTTGAGGATTTATATGGAATATTTAATCCTAGTGTTATTAAATATATCTTATTAAGTAAAAAAACTTTATTTACTAAGAAAGATATATTAGATTTATTTACTTTCCATGTTATTAATAAATATCCATTTAAAGATAGTCAGATTTCTTTAGGTGGGGTAGTTACTTCTCAGCTTAATTCTGACTTTTCTTTAAAAATCAATAAAGATATTTATTTAGGTGGGGAAGAATTAGATTTACACGCAATTTGTGGTGGATATAATATGGGGATGGCATTATTAAGCGGGTTTAAAGCTGGTAATTCTATTTAATCTATTAAAAACACAGTTTATTTATTATAATTAAGTGTATGGCAAATAAAACAGGAACTTTCACTTTAGTTGATGTTGAACAATTAAAGAAAATAATTGATTTATCAAAGCAAAAATACGCTATCAAGAACTCTATTAAGGTTTCAGATATTTCTTTTTATGCGCAGACAGATATTGCAATGTGTTGTAGACTTTTTTATTATCAGTTAATTGATATAAAATTAAATGATAATAAGAAAAAAGAAACGTTTGAAAAATTAGATTTAGATAAATATACAGATTTAATTATTGATACTTGTATGTTATCAATTGATTCAAGAAACAAACTTATAAAGTCTGGATTAGATGTGTTTTCTGAATTGTCTTATGCTATTGAAGTAAGTTTAAATTGTTATAAAGATTGTGTTATGTCTTATTCTAAAAGGGATCCTAATATGTCTTTAATGCCAGATATGTTTTTAAAGTTTTTTAATCAAGCTATAGGATTATTAAGAATGTTAAATCTTGATTTAGCAAGCGAAGCCTATTCAAATTGGAGAACTTTACATGAGGCTGAATGTGTTATTAAGTTATTAGTAGATGGGGGAAAGCCTCTTCAAGATGTCTATTTAAGACATTTAACTTATAATAATGCTTTTAGAGGTGGACTATATTCAAAAGAGGAGACTGATGCTATATTTGTTGAAATAAAAGAGAATATGGCCAAACACGGTCTTAAGTCTAAAGATATGAAAAAGTATATTGAATATGGCTGGTTATATTCATGTAAGACATTTAAAGAAGAAGATGTTAATTACAAGCTTAATTTTAGAAATGGTTTACAATTAGCAGCTGGATTAGAAGAATATAATTCTTGGTATGAAATGGCTTCTGAAATCGCCCATTCTTCTCCTATATTTTTCTATTCTAATAATTCTTTCTTTTCAGATTTAACTAGCGTTAATTTAGCAGATATTACTTTAAGAGGAATTGAATATTTTAATAAATATGCTAAGCAAGAAAATATTAAATTTAAATCTGAAACTCAAAAGGATATATTAATTGCTAATTTAAAATATAGAACTGAAAAAGAAGATGATACTTTCTATACAAAATACAAAGATTATTTTGCAAATGATAATCAAGAACAATAGTAAGGATATTTAAAATATGAGAAGTGAAACAGTATCTTTAAAGTGTGTTAATTTAGATGATAATGGAAAAGGAATAGTTAGATATGATAATCAAACTATTTTTGTTGATAATCTTTTAAAAGATGAAGTTGGTCAAATTAAATTGACATATGCATATGATAAATTAAAAGAAGCTAAGCTAGTAAAAAGAGAAACTACTAGTAAATATAGAGTAAAGCCTAAATGCCCATATTATGAACTATGTGGTGGGTGTAATTTAATGCACCTTGAATATAGTAAGCAATTAGAATATAAACATGAAAAAGTTAAGAATTTATTACATAAATTCGCATCTTTAGATTTTGAAGTTTCTCCTACTTTAGGAATGAAAGAACCATATAATTATAGAAATAAGATTCAAGTACCAGTAGGGAAAAACAAAAAAGGAGAAATAGTAACTGGATTCTATTCTGAAAACACTCATAAAATAGTCCCTCATTTAGATTGCTTAGTTGAAGATAAAAGAGCAGAAGAAATAATCTTAGCATTTAAATCTTTAATGAAAAAATATCATATAGAACCATATGATGAAGATAAACAAACTGGATTAATTAGACATATTATTATTAAAACAAGTTATCACTTTAATCAAATAATGGTAGTTTTAGTAACTAGCCAAGATGAATTTAAAGGAAGAAAGAATCTAGCAAAAGAATTAGTAGATAAATGCAACAATATCACTTGTGTAGTGCAAAATGTTAACCCAAGAAAAACTAATGTAATATTAGGAGAAAAACAAAGGGTATTATATGGACTAGGAAAGATAAAAGATTCTATTTTTGGATTGGAATTTTTAATATCAGCAAAATCCTTTTATCAAACTAATCCTATTCAATTAGAAGTCTTATATAAGACAGCTATTGATTTAGCTCAATTAGAAAAAACAGACAACATATTAGATGCATATTCAGGAACAGGAACAATTGGATTATGCGCTAGTAAATATGTAAACAAAGTTACATTAGTAGAGTTAGTAAAAGATGCTTATATTGATGGATTAAAAAATAAAGAAATCAACAATATTGAAAACGCTGAATTTATTAACCGAGATTGCACTAAATACTTAGTAGAAAATAAAGATAATGTTAAATTTGATGTCATATTTATGGATCCTCCTAGAAAAGGATCAACAAAAGAATTTTTAGATGCATTAATAAATATAAGACCTAAAAAAGTAGTGTATATCTCATGTAATCCAGTAACCTTAGCAAGGGATTTAAAATATCTATTAAACGATTATGAAGTTAAAAAAGTAATCCCAGTAGATATGTTTCCACATACTTCTCATGTCGAGACGATAGTTTTATTGATTCTGAAATAATGCGATAAATACGGGACTTTTTGCCAATTTCATATGTCTACTATGATTGGTAAAAAGCCCTATTTTTTATGATTTTGAAAAATTTCCAAAAACCCAACTCGACTAAGGAAACATATGCAAAAAGCCGATAACTATGGGCATTTTCAGGAATTCGACTCAATTTCTCAAAAACAGCCAAAAATCGCCTCAAAAATCGGTAGACACAAGATGGAGTAGACATATGGAAAATCGATAAAAACTGTATCAATCTTTGCTATAGGTTTGTTATAATAAAAACATAAGGAAAATCCAAGAGTAATTGATTATGGAAAACGTTAAGATTTATGGCATACACATTATAAACAAAAACACCGCTCTAGATGAAAACAACCCACACATATGCATAGGTTGGTCTTATCTTGGCGATTTATCTTCTGCAAAGAACGAAAAAGACATCAGTAAAATATATGATGAGCTAAACCCTAACGATAAAAAGCAATCGAAAAGTCAGAACGTCGGTCAAATCAACCGTTTCGTGAACGAAACGAAGATTGGCGATCTTGTTGTTTATAGAAAACACAAAACCAAAGATATTTACATTGGAAAAGTTACGTCAGAATATTTTTGGAACAAAGAAGATTTTGGAGACGATTCAGATTATAAAAATGTTAGAAAAGTAAAATGGATAAAACACGCTTCTGCCGACATGTTCCCTAAAAGCTTTCTCCATTCATTAGGCTCGGCTATGTCTTATTTTTCATTGGATAAATACTCTGATATAGTTAATTCAGCTTTAGATGGCACCTATACAAAAGAAAGTATTCCTGACAACAGATTTTCTGCCCCTGAACTCACCGAATCAACAGCGGCTGATAAAGGTAAAGATTCTATAAATAAACCTTATTCAGAAAATGATTTCTTGAACGATGTATTTATCTCAAAGGAAGAATACGTAGAAATCCATGAATTGCTTGAGCGAAAAAAGAACATTATTCTTCAGGGAGCCCCAGGCGTCGGAAAAACGTTTATGGCCAAGCGTATCGCTTATGCATTTATGGGTGAAAAAGATGATAAACGAATCGAAATGGTTCAGTTCCATCAAAGTTATTCCTATGAAGATTTCGTCTTTGGATACCAGCCTAATGGAAACGAATTTAAACTCACTCCAGGTATCTTTTATACTTTCTGCAAGAAAGCCTCGGAAAAACCTGATAAGCCATATTTCTTCATAATCGATGAAATCAATAGAGGCAATCTTAGCAAGATATTTGGCGAATTGCTCATGCTGATTGAAAACGATAAAAGAGGAACCTCATCTCTGACTTTATCACACACAAAAGAGACTTTTACAATTCCAAGAAATTTATACATTATCGGTATGATGAACACAGCTGATAGAAGCTTATCCATCGTCGATTACGCCTTAAGACGTCGATTCAGTTTTATAAAGGTGAAACCAGCATTCGAAACATCTAGTTTTCGTGATTATCTAAAGAATAATGGCACATCAGAAGAAATGATCGAGAAAATAATTACTAGGTTCTCGGAATTGAATAACATGATTTCAAATGATTCTTCTTTGGGTGATGGCTTTGCAATTGGCCATAGTTATTTTTGTGACGGCAACAATCCTATAACCGATGGCATCTACAAAACCATTATCAAATATGATATTGCTCCGATTTTAGATGAATATTGGTTTGACAATCCAGAAAAAGCCAAACAACTCGTCGATAACTTACTTAAATAGGGCGCTTTATGGATAAAGAATTTAAAGTCCCTATAAAAAACGTCTATTTCATGCTTTGCTATGCATGGGATGTCAAGGACTATACAGATAAAACGGCATGTGGGAACGAAGAATTCGACAATATTTATAATCTCCTTGCCAGTGTTTTGGTCAAAGAAGTCGAATTGCTTTTAAAAAGAGGCTTCTATAAAGAATACATTGAGAAAGAAGAAATAACTTCTCATCTTAAAGGCCAAATCAATATAGGTACATCCATTCAACAAAACACGATAAGGTCTATGAAAATGGATTGTATCTATGATGAATATTCAGAGGACGTCTTATTCAATCAAATTATTAAAGCGACACTTTTAGATTTTTTGAAATGCCCATTTTTAAGTGATGAATTACAGTCTAAAATCCGCAAGGTTCTCCCTAATTTCAATAATATCAGTCTAATCAATATTCAAAAGAAACATTTTGATATGCTTAGATTCCATCGAAACAACCTAAATTATGTGATGATTATCAATGTGTGCAAGCTATTTAAGTATGGCTTGATCTCAAACATGAAAGATGGAAAGACCGAATTTGCTGATTTTATAAATGATGATCAGATGGAAAGGGTTTATGAAAAATTCTTGTTAAACTTCTATAAGACACATTTGGACAAAAAAATATATATAGTTCACACTCCAGATATTAAGTGGAAATTAGAAACCGATACTAATAATGAATTGAGCAAAGTGTTCGAAGAAGAAACAAATCCAGGTGAAAGACGGACGGATATTGTCATTGAAAACAAAGAAGAGAAAACGCAGATAATCATTGATGCAAAATACTATAAGCAAACATTGGTTAAAAAATATCATTCTGATGATGAGTTCACATATCGAACTGCCCATTTGAATCAAATTAGAGGTTATTTACTAGATAGTGACTATCAAGGAAAGAAAATAGGTGCTTTGCTTTATCCGACCCTAAACACTGATTTAAACAAGGGAAAAGTTATACCTATTGTCGATACTCCAATATTAATCAAAACAGTTGATCTAAGTTCTGATTGGAAATATCTTAAATCCGATCTCCTCAGTTTTATACACAAAATAATATATAAGGAATAACTATGAATTATTCAATTGCAATAAAGGCTTTGCGAAGCAAACTCACATTATCTCAAACGGAAATGGCCAAGAAGCTTGGTGTTTCATTTGCATCCGTGAACAGATGGGAACAAGGCCATCATGAACCAACGATAAAAGCTAAAAGAAAGATAAATGCCCTTCTCAAAGAGAATGATATAAAAATTTCCAATTGTGACGATATCTTTTTGGAATGCCTAAAGCATAAAGAAAGATATCCTTTGATGGAACAGGCTTTTACGGATTCTTCTTATAAGAAATGGCAGCAAGAAAATAAGAAAGGTGTAACCAAAGACAATACTATTCTCGCTACATATGGAGATGCTGTATTGAAATTAGCTTTCTGTGAGGTTCTCTACCCAGATGAGAAACTGTCTGAAAAGAAAGCTAGTTATGAATGTGATAAAAGCCTTGTTCTCTATATTGGAAAGAAATACGACATTC
>CAVHUN010000034.1:0-22875 GCA_963639175.1 uncultured Prevotella sp. | reverse complement strand
TCAACTGTACATTTTCTAATTAGCAGTTTTGTACATATTCACTTTAGCAGTAATATGCCGTCTTTTATCAATGCAAGTTTCTGATAAAAGTGGAGGGCGAGAAGAAATGATTGTCATCGATTACGACCAAAAGCCAAAGAACACAATTTACTACCTCAGCGCCCTTCTCTACCGCTACATAAAATTCACCTGCAATGATTTTGAGGAAGCAAGGAAATACTTCAAGAACAACATCTTGGACAGTGACATGATTTTCTATTATTCAATTGATTGGCTTCATCTTATCGGAAAGGTCAAAAAAATAAAGGAGGGTGTCATCATATGCGCCTAGTTTCATTGAAAATCTACAAGAAAAAGAACTGCGAAGTGATCAGGGATGTAAAATTCAATAATCGTGGCCTCTCCTTGATTTGCGACCTTGAAGGAGAGGAAAACAAGGCGCATGGAAGCTCAATCGGTAAAACTGCATTCATCCGCTGCATCGATCTTTGCTTGGGTGCAAAATCAACGAATATTCTTTATCATTCAAAAACATTAGGAACTAATCAGTCCTTCAAGGAATACCTTTTCGGCAATCAGGTTTGCTTATCTTTAACTTGCGAGATTAATGGGAAAACACTTAACTTAGAAAGAAACATTTTTGATAATAGAGAATATGTGGATGGCGAAGAGTTCTCTAACATCGATTTGTACTGCCAAAAACTAAAGGAAATATTCTTTCCAAACTCCCCATCCAACATCACTTTCAGACAAATGATTCTTCTTTTTGTAAGAATCGATATTGAAGAACCAATCAAATATTTAGCTAATTTTGCAAAGAATCAACAGTACAACATGTCATATTCATACTTTTTGAATTTGTATGTGAGTGATGAAGAATCTTCTTTACACGAAGAATTGCAGTTAAAGAACACCGAATTGAATAAGCTGAAATCAAAATATAGAGTGAAAAACGAACAGGAATTTTCAAATCTGGTCAAAGAAAAAGAAAAGCTTACCAATGAGAAAAAACAAGTGATTCACAATACCGATTATGTAGACTCATACGCTTCCAGTGATATAGAAAACGAAAAGCTTGTAGACGATTTAGATAGCATCACCGAAGAACTGAATAGCAAAAAATACAAATCAAGACAGCTCTTGAAGATAATACAATCTGAAAAAGGGAGGTTATTTGAGCTTGATGAAGAATTACTAAAAGAACTATACGATGATGCATCAAAGTATAATGAATTAAACGAATCATTCAAAGAATTTTGCACATTCCATAATGACATGTGCAAATTGAGGATAAATAAATATATCGAAGAGAAGAATGCAATCGATGAGGAAATAAAGGCTCTTGAAGAAAAAGCGCATCAATCTAGAGAGAAATTCAGCAAGGGCTTTGTCGAATACAAAGTCAGCGTCGATGATCAAGAGAGTTCTTTGTTCGCAACCTATTATTCCGCAAAAAAAGATTATCAAGACACGAAAGATGACTTTGCTAAATACAATGAATTGGCCAAGGAAATTTCTGCTCTCAATGCCTCAATATCTAAAATAGACAGCAAGAAAGAGATAAACAAAGACAACATAGGAACTTTTTCATCTATATTCGAAGGTGAGACTGAGAAATTAGTTGAAAATGCCTATTTGATAAATTATGAAACAAAATTTGATAAGATGATGATTACTATCCAAGGAACAAGCGGAAATCCAGGAACCGGAGATAGTAAAGTTATGTCATACGCATTGAATGCTTCTCTTTACAAATTTTTTATCCAAAAATTGATGAGTATGCCTTTATTCTCGATTCAAGATAGAATGGAAAATGTAGAAATCGCTAAATTAGAGAGAATCATTGATGATGTTCGTTCCTGTGGCATCCAATACATCGTCCCGATTTTAAACGATAGAATCAACACCCTAGGAATCGAGGATAAAGAGATAATACTAAAATTGTCTAAGGATAATAAATTGTTCAAATTTTAAAAACCACATCAAATATATGTTTGTTATATCTTGACACTTTCAATACAAATAGTGTGACATAGTAAATAAGTTATTCTCATTGTTAATGCTTTGCCTGTTTATAAATCTGTTTGCTAGTTTCATTTGTATAATAATGCCAGTAACGATATGTATATCCCATCCAATACATAGTTTCTTCATCATATATTTCTCCACCTATTTTTATTTCATTTTTTAGTTCATCAAGAATACGTTCCATAATATATTCTTTACCAGCCCATTGCATGTGATTAAATTTCGAATCTAAATCACTTGTAATTTTTGATAACATAAAAGCTTTAACAAAGGTTTTACTATCTAAGCCTTTTTTAGTAGACATAACAAACAATTGTCCTTGCATATCTATAAGTGCTAATTCTAAAGCATTAATCATATTGTTCACATTTAGAATTTCTTAATCAATTCTATTAAACATAGATACGTTAATTCTTAGTTCTTTACTAGTTCCACCAGCATGATGAGAAATTAACTTTTGAGAATAATTATCAGCAATTCCCACATCTTTTATGGACACTATTAAATAATCACCTAATAATTCTTCAAAATGAGGGTTATTATTTCCTATTCCAAATACTTTATTATCAATTATTTCTTGCTTATTAAATATTTTAAAGTTTTCATTATCAAAATATTTATAAATCAATTTTTCGCCTAACTCTTTTTTATCTTTTTTAATAAATAACATAGTAGCTCTAGATTCTAAACAATTAAATTTAGTATCTAATATTTCATATAAATCTGCATATTCTTCTAAATTTAAATATTTAGTTGAAATATGACCGTGATCTGCAATGACAATAAACAAAGTATCCTTATGTTTATTTACTAAAGATTCAACCATATTATTTACATCTTTTATAGTTTGATGAATTTGAGTAGAATTTACACCATAATCATGTAATATTCCATCTGGTTCTACATAATATAAATATGTGAAATCATTTTTATCTAGCATTATATTAGCTTCTCTTTCAAAATTTTCACAATTCATTGGATTTAATAAAAATGACATCAATTTATTAGCTTTGTAATTTTTAGTATAGTCATCAATTAAACTAATTAAATCAGTTGTAGGTAAAAATTCATATGATTTAATAGAAGAAACTATTCCTGAATCTACAAAATCTGAATTGAACATTCTAACTGGAACTTTATACATTGGTAATTTTTCTACCCAACCTAACCAGCCAGTTTCACATGGAAATTTACCAGTTAAAAATGAAGTAGTAGCAGCTACTGTTGTAGGAGGAAATACACTTGTTACTTCTAAAGCTTTATTATCTAAAATATAACTAGAGACATCTTTTAATGATTCTTGAATATAACTTCCATAGCCATCTAATAAAATTACGCATAATTTTCTAGATGGAATATTATTATCTTTTAATATCTTATCAACATAAGGAATACTATTATGATATGTATTTAATCCATAAGCTTTTAAAATGGAATTAGAAAGATTTACTAAGCAATTATTTTCATCATAAAACACAATTTATTCCTCCATTTGACATATCTTTTTCAAATATGTTATTTCTTCATCTTTTAAAAATCTATATTCACCTTGTTTTAATCCATCATAAGTTAAAGAATCTAGTCTTATTCTATCTAGTTCAATTACTTCTAAATCGGCTCTTTTTGCCATTCTTTTAATTTGATGATATTTACCTTCTAAAATAGTAATTATAGCTTTATTGTGATCAACTTGTTTTACTTGTTTTGCTTGAACTATTCCATCCTCATATAAATCAATTTTCCCTCTTAAAATAGTCAAAGCTTTTTCAGTTAAGTCATTATTAAAAGTCACTAAATATTCTTTTGAAATTCCTAAATGAGGATGAATAAGTCTATTGTTTAATTTCCCATTATCTGTAATTAATAAAACACCAGTAGTATCAACATCTAATCTTCCTACTAAGCGGCATCTTTTTTGTAATTCAGGATCAACTAAATTTAAAACTGAAGGATATAATTCATCAATTGTTGAGCACATATATCCTTTAGGTTTATTCATTAAAATATATATTTCCTTTTGATAATTAATTAATTTATCATCTACATATACTTTATTTATTTCAGGATCAAATTTAAAATCGGCATTAGTAATTATTTCATCATTTATTCTTACTAATTTAGATTTAATTAACTTTTTAACATGTTTTCTTGTTCCAAAATTTTGTAGGCTTAAAAAATGATCTAATCTATATAACATACTAACCTCTAAAGTATGGATTATTTTCCATTTCTTGACGCAAAGATGTTATTGGGCCATGGCCAGGATAACATACTAATAATTCATTTAATTTTGATAATTTTAATAAAGATTCTTGAATTTTATCAGGATCAGAATTACTAAAATCATATCTTCCAATACTGTTTTTAAATAATGTATCACCAGTAAATAAAGCGTTATCTTCTTTAGAAAGATAACATACACTTCCTAAAGTGTGGAAAGGTGTATGAATTACTTCAATCTTATAATCATCAAAGCTAATCACTTCTCCATCTTTTACTAATATTGGTTCAAAATTCCATTCAGGAATTTCTTCATTAAATATTTGGCCGTTAATTTTTTCATCAACTAACATGTTAAAATCATCTTCATGAATATAAACAGGAGTCTTAGGAAAGACTTTTAAGAAATTATTAACACCTCTAATATGGTCTAAATGTCCATGAGTTAACATTATTGCGTAGACTTTTTTAAAATTTTTCTTTACAAAATCTGCAACTAGATTAGATGTACTACCTAAATCAAAGATTATACATCCTCCTCCGTTTTTCCCTAATACATATGTATTAGCTGCTAATTGATTACTATTTTCAAAATTAAATGCTTTTATCATAAATTTAATTACACAAAAAATTATAGCAAATTCAAATTGAATTGTTTACTAATATTAAAATATATTTTAGCTTAAGAAATTACCTCATCATCAAGAAATTAAGTTATTAATTTTATTTAACAAGTGTAATAGTTTCAACTTTAGATGAATGCTTTAGAGTTTTAGAATTGTACGATATTCCAATTAATAAAACATCGCCTTTATAATTTCCTAATGAGTCAAAATATTGTCTATTGTTTATTTGTTTAATAGCATCTTTGCTAGATGTATCTATTTTCAATTCAATTATCATTGGAATATGAGTGTTATCATATGGTATAAAAGTTAAATCAGCTCTTCCTTTTGTTGATGTGTCTTCTTTTTTAATATAATAAAATTGCTTTGTATAATAATATGAAATTTGCACAATAACACTTAATACATCTTCTTTATTTTTATTGTACATCGATGCTAATTCATTGTGATTTTTATCAAGAATTTCATCAATGTAATTTGTGTTTCCTTTTAATGTTTCTTCATATAACTTCTTAGAATTTGAAATTGGATTATAAATTTCATTCCATTTTAATTCCTGAAGTGCATTCACAAATTCTAATCTAATTTCATAATTAGGAATATAACAAGAACAAGTTTCTTCATCATAAGCTAAATAACCTAAATAGATTAATACAGTTAAAGCAGCATCAGTAGAATTTACTTTAGTTAAATCATTAGCAAATCTAGTGACATTAACTTCAACTTTTTCACCAGTTAACATTCTTGTAATATTATCTTTTAATACACCATTATCATAATTCATATAATCAGTTACAGCTTCTATAGATGAAGTTTGTATCCAATAGTCTAAACATTCACCAGATAAAACAGCTTCTACAACAGATTTAGGATTATAAATATCAATTCCTTTTAAATTATATCCATCATACCATTTCTTAATTAATTCAAAATCTCTATTGTACTTATCACACAATTTTTTTACTTCATCTTGAGTAAATCCAACATATGATTCTAATCCTCTTGAACGCACCATATTGTACTCAGTAAACATATTTAATGTAGATTGAGTAGAATAACGTCTTATAGGAAGTATTCCAGTCATATAAACTAAATCTATACAAGAGGCTACATCGCTAGATTTAAATAAATTTCTTAAAAATTCAGTGTATTCATCACATAATTTCACATTATTTTCTTGCTCACGATACAAAATATCCCATTCATCAATCAAGAAAATAAAGCGTTCATTCAATTCAGAATTAATCATTTTTATGGAATTAGCTAGAAATGTTCCATCGCTCAAATCAAAATTCAATTCAATATTTTTATATGTATTTTTTAAATCTAAATATATGAATTCTTTTAATTTTTTGACAAATATAGTCTTATCATTTAATCCAGTATATAAACTAGCCATATCAATCCAAATAACATTATGTTTATTTAAATGTTCAAGATATGAATGGTTTTTAGATATGTTTAAATCATCAAATAATTCCTTAGAATTACAACCTTTTGAATAATAAGCATTAAGCATAGAAAGTGCATAAGTTTTTCCAAAACGTCTTGGTCGAGTAATACACATAAAACACGAATCACTACCAAAAACATCATTAGTTTCTTTAATAAGTAATGATTTATCAACATATATTTTTGATTTTAAGTTTTTCTTAAAAGAATCATTATTTTTATTCAAATATAAACTCACAGTATCACTTCCTATTCTTGTAATTCACATTTTAATTATATCATTTTTTATGGAGTTTCCTTTATCAAGTATTATTAATATAAGATTTTGTATTATTCAACAATTGATTATCACTTTTTATTATTGGTAAAAATTAGAATAGAACCAATTACATCAGTAATAAAGATAAATATATTAATTAAGCTTTTAACAACTTGTTTGTCTAATTTATGCAAACAAGTTTTAAATAAATGTTCCAATTTAAATTTTAGATAGACAAATAGGGTGAAAAATTGTACAATTTAATTGAAAAATCACCCTATTTTATGGAAAAAGACAATAATTTTAATACAATACAAGACTTACTTCATCAAAAAGCAGACATCTCTGCCCATTTAAATTTGATACCTTATGATGGTTCAATTGAAATAAAAACAAATGGAAAAAACAAATATATTTATATGCGAAAAAAAGTGCTGGGAAAATACACTTCTACTTATATAGATGTTTATTCTGATGATTTATTTGCAGCTATTTCAAAACTTATAAAAGATTCAAAAGAATATAAAAAGCAAATAAGAAAAATTAATAGTAAATTAGGAGAACTTGGATATGTTGAAGGAGAACTTTCTTCTAGAGTTTTACTTAATATAGATTTTGCTAGAGCTAATATAAAATCAAGTATATATGATCAAGCAATTCTTGAAGGAATTGCAACTACATTTCCTGATACAGAATCAATATTAGAAAATGGAAAAGTTAATGGTTTAAAGTCTACCGATGTTGAAAAAATACTAAATTTAAAACATGCATGGGAATTTATTCTTGACCAAGATGTAATTACATATGGGACAAATTATGCAGTTATTTGTCATATAGCCTCACTTGTAAACGAAGGTTTTTATAAATTTGGTGGGAAAATTAGAAGTGTACCTGTTAATATTGGAGGCACCACATATATTCCTCCAATTCCAAATGAATATGATATTAAAGAAAATATAGATAAAATAATTAATCAAAATGATGAACCAATTAACATAGCAATCTCATTGTGCCTTTATTGTATGAAAGCTCAAATATTTAACGATGGAAATAAACGCACAGCAATTATTTTTGCAAATCAATATTTAATATCAAAAGGCAGTGGACTAATGGTAGTGCCTGAAAGCAAAGTAAGTGAATTCAAAAATTTATTAGTTTCCTATTACGAAGATAAAGATAATGGTGAAATAGTTGATTTTATGAAAAAGTACTGTTGGAGGAACTTCTAATTTTAACTTTTATTTTTTTAGAAAACTGAATTACAACTTGTTTGCACAATTTATACAAACAAGTTCAATTGCATTTTATTTCAAATTATAAATAAATTAGGGTGAATTTTTATATAAAGCAGTAAGAAATTCACCCTATAAATATAAAAATTAGGAAGGAAATATTAAAATGAGAAAGTTTGATACAAATGGATTATTACTAGCAGAATATCAAGGGAAAATATTTGAAAAATCGTATGATTTAGAATGCTCTACTCCTATTTTTATGAGAAGATTCTTTCATTCTAAATTATTAGATTCATTAGAAGAAAATAGTTGTGCTTTTGTATCTTTAGATGTTAATGAAGCGATGGATTCTATATTAGAACAATTTGGTCCTTCTAAATATGGAAAAGAAAAATATTCTAAAAGTGCTCTTTTTTGGATTGGTTATTTATATAGATATATAGCATATACAAGAGAAGAAGAAACTAGATTCATTGCAAAAATTTTCGATTATAAATTACTAAATAATATTTATTATTCTTATCACACTCAATCTTTAGAATGGTGTATAAGTAGTTTATTAGATATCAAAAATTTAGATGAAGATATTTTTGATAGAAACAAAAGACTTAAGAAAACAATTTTAAAGCAATACGATGAAGGTAAATATTTACCTTTTGTTCCTAGAGATAATAAGTAATTTATAAGTATACTATTAAAAAATTATCATGTATTTTTAATAAAATATATATATTTTGTGCAACTAGCACAATATTTCATACTTTTAAAAATATACTTTGTTAAATAGTTGATATTTAAAAGCGTTTTCATTAAAATAGAATTGTATAGGGAAAGAAAGGAGCTACAGCCAATGAAAATCATAAATGTAAAAGTAACCAACCAAAGTGGCTTAACTTCCAGATTAGCAGCAGAACTTGTTGCAGAAGCTAATAGATATTTAAGTAAAATCACCATGATAGTTGATAAGCAAGATACTTCAAAACAAGCCGATTTAAAATCAATCATGAACGTATTCACTTTATCAATCCCATTTAATACAACATTTGATATAGAAATTGATGGAGTAGATGAAGATAAAGCTTATCAAGGGTTCAAAGGCTTAATTTCATCTTTATCTTTATAAATAAACACATAAAATAGACTTAACAATTATTAACTAATGTTAAGCCTTTTTTATCATTTGATTATTCTTTTATTTGTTCTTTTTTCTTTCTTGAGAATAAGAACTTCAATCCTATATAACTAATTAATCCAATTAATAGACCAACTATAAACATATACCAAGAAAATAGATCCATTTGTTTAAATACATGTATTCCTATAATTCTTTCTGGTAAGAACAATATACACACTATATTTAAAATAACAGCAACAATAACTAATATTCTTCTATATAAATTATATGGATAGCAAATAGCAATTAAACTAGCTAAACTAACAAATGTTAATACTAAGACTTCTAAACAGGAATTATGACAATCTTTAAATTGAGGAACAAACAATTTAATTAACATAATAAATAAGACACTAATAAACATACTTAATCCACTTGGAACAGCTTGTTTAAATACATTCCCCATAAAATTACCCTTTACAAGATTCTCATTAGGTTGTAAAGCTAAGAAAAATGAAGGCATTCCAATAATCAAGACTTCTAATATCAACATATTTGAAGGAATAAATGGATAATCAATTTTAACATTAGCAGAAATGTTATTAATAATTAATCCACTAATAATAACAAACACATTTAATAACATTACAAATATAGTTTTCATTAAGAACAAAGATGAAGAAAATTGAATGTTATTAATTACTCTTCTTCCTTCTTTTACAACTTGAGGCATGTTAGCAAAATTAGAATCTAATAAAACTAAATGAGCTACACCTTTTGTAGCATCTGAACCATTATTCATAGCAATAGAGCAATCGCTAGCTTTCATAGCTGGAATATCATTTACCCCATCTCCTGTCATTGCTACGATTTCACCTTTTTGTTTTAATGTTTTAACAATTAATTCTTTTTGAGAAGGAGTAACTCTTCCAAATACTGTGTATTTATCGACTAATTTTGCCACTTCTTCTTCACTTTTTCCTTCTAAGGAAACATAATTAGATGCGTTATCTACCCCACACTTTTTAGCAATATTTGAAACAGTAAGTGGATTATCTCCACTAATTATTTTTATTTTTACATTATTTTGTTTAAACCAATTGATAGTATCAAATGCTTCTTTTCTAATGTGATCTTCAATTGCAAATAGTCCTACTACCTTAATTGGATTAATAATATGATCATCTTCAATTTTTTCTACTTTAGCAATTACAATTACTCTTCTTGCTTGGTTCATATTGCTAGTAATATATTCTTCAATCTCTTTATCCATTTTAGTATCTTTAAAAATAAATTCATATGCTCCTAAAGCGTAAGTGCAATTATTTTCAAATGTGACTGCTGAATATTTTCTAGCGCTAGAAAAGTCCAACTTATTAATAACATTTAATTCTTTATTAGCTTTAAACTTTTCAATTAAGGCTAAAGAAGTTTGATTAGAAGTATCAAAACAAGCTAAATAAGAAGACATCAATTTATCAAAATCTATGGTATTATCTAAACATTTATAATTATTTAGAATCATACTACCATCAGTTAAAGTACCTGTTTTATCTAAACATAGCATAGTGACTCTAGCAAGTCTTTCAATTGAATATAAATCTTGAACAGAAGTATTCTTACTTGCTAAATTCATTACTCCTACACATAAAGCCGCTGATACAAGTAAAACTAATCCAGAAGGAATCATTCCAATTATACTAGCTGATGTATAAATTGCGACACTTTTAAATAAGTCATATCCAACTAATCCTTGATTAACACTAGAGATATAATTTGTATATATCATTAATCCCCCAATAGGAATTAATCCAATTGAAACAATAGAAATAAAAGCATTTATTGATCTTTTTAAAACTGAAGTAGATTTCTTATATTGTTTAGCCTTACTAGATAATTTACCTGAAAATGTATCTAATCCTACTTGTTCAACTTTAGAAATACAACTCCCTGATACTACAAATGAATTTGATAATAAAAGGTCTCCTTTTTTCTTTTTAATTGGTAAAGATTCACCAGTTAAAGCAGATTCATTTACTTCTACTTCACCTTCTAAGACAATAGAATCTGAAGATAATTGATCTCCTATTTTAATTATTAAAATATCATCTAATACTACTTCTTCTTGTTTTATGGTGATTTTTTTGCCATTTCTAATCACTTCACATTTAGGATCAGTAATTAGTCTTAATTTATCAACAGTAATCTTTGTTTTTATTTCTTGAACAATACCAATTAAAATATTAAAACCAACTACTCCTAAGAAAAATATATTTGAAATAGGAGCTTGGGCAATTAATAAAATAATAGCGATCACTACCATTAGAATATTAAAATAGGTGACTAGGTTATTAACAATAATTCTCCAAATTGGTTTAGTGTATTTATTTGGAGTGTGATTATCTAGCCCTTCTTGTATTCTTTGATTTACTTGGTTATAATCTAATCCTTTAGAAATATCCACTTCAAATCTAGTAGCGTTTTTTCTATTTTCTTCTCTTTTTATTTCTTTTTTATTTGGCTTTTCTTTTTTAGGAAAAACTAATCTAAATAATTGAGTGAAAATTCCTACATCAGAATCAAACGAAATCTTGTTCTCTTTTTTATCCATATTATTGTATTAATTTATAAATATAATTTTTAGAAATATCGAGTACTTCCGCTAATATTTTTGAGATTTCTTTAGTTGAATATCCCATTTTTTCAAGCTTTTTAGCTTTTAAAATGATTGTTTGATCATCTATTTGTTTACTAGAAGTATTACCTTGAATGACAATGACAAATTCACCTAATAGATTTTCATCATTAATTAAAGAAAGTTCTTCTAGACTTCCACGAATATATTCTTCATGTATTTTAGATAATTCTCTACAAATTACACCATTTCTAGATTTAAAGACTTCCGCCATAGTTTTTAATGTCTTTTTTATTCTATGGACAGATTCATAGAAAATAAGGGTTTCTTTTCTATCTACTAACTTTTCTAAAAATTCTTTTCTTTCTGAATCTTTTGTAGGTAAAAAACCATAAAAGGAAAAATCAGAAGTATCAAATCCAGACATAATAAGACCTTGAATTAAAGCAGCTGGTCCTAAAACAGTAGAAACAGGAATATCTAATTCAATGGCTTTTAATACTAATAAGCTGCCTGGATCAGAAATACCAGGAGTTCCTGCATCAGAAATAAAGGCTAATGTTAAATTATTATCTTTAACTTCTTGTAATATTTTAGAAGCGACTTGTTCTTCTTTTTGAGAATAACAAGATAATAATCTTTTAGGAGTGATATTTAATCTTTTTAATAATAATCCACTATTTCTAGTATCTTCAGCTAGGATAATATCAGCTTGTTTTAAAATGTTAATTCCTCTAGTTGATATATCTTCTATATTTCCAATAGGAGTAGCAACTAAATATACGATTCCATTGTTATTATTATCTTTAAATGGTTTATTTCTTTTTACTGCCATATTCTATTTCCCTTGTGTTTTTTTATAATTAGAATTGTAGTTATTATTGTTTCTAGAATTATTATTATTTCTATTATTAAATTTCTTATTGTTGTTATTTTGATAGTTCTTATTTTGATTTTTATTGTAGTTATTATTATTTCTAGAATTATTGTTATTATTTCTATTATTGTTATTATTTGAATTTTTAGAATTAGAAGAAATATCATCACCAAAAGAAGCTGAATATGATTCTTGAGGCTCAAATTCAGATTCTTTAGATGCTAATCTATTTATTTTTTCACCTTTTAAGACTTTATTAAAATCTTCTAAGGCTAAAGTTACATATTTACTTCCATCATATAAGACAACTGTTTTTAATAACATGTTGATACTTGAGACTGACATTTTATTATTTTCAAAAGTAACTTGAGTTCCAATTTTAGGAAATAGTGGATGCAATTTAGTGTAATTTACATCTTCATATTTTAAACAACACATTAATTTTCCACATTGACCAGATAATTTAGGAATATTAATAGCAAGCATTTGATTTTTAGCCATGGAAATTGTAATTCCATCAAAGGTATTTAAAAATGTTGAACAACAAAGTTTAAGACCACATACGCCAAGTCCACCAATGGCTTTAGCTTTATCTCTAGGTCCTACTTGTTTCATTTCTATTCTAGCTTTTACTAATTTAGCTAAGACTTTTAATAATTCTCTAAAGTCTACTCTAGTATCAGCTGTATACATGATTTTAATTTTGGTTTTATCAAATGAATAAATGACTTTAAAAATCTTCATGTCGAGTTTTAAATCATTGGCGCTTTTTTGAATAGTATTTATCAAATTAGCTTCTTCTTTTTGAATTGATTGATAAAATTTCAAATCATTTTGAGTAGCCACTCTTATTGCAGTTTCATAAATAGAAGTATCATCTTCTTCGTTTACTTTATTTACTTCTAATACTTTTCCTATGTAAATGGCTTCTTGATTATTTACTAATATCATTTGTCCTATGTCTACTTCAGAATTAAAAAGACACACTAGTATTGTTTCATCATCGATTTTAGTTTTTATTAAATATTTTGTATCCATTTTATTCCTCCATGATCTTTCCAAAATAAGCTAAGACAAAACAAAAGCTCAGATTAGAAGAAAGCTTTGTAGATATATCTTGAATATATTCACTCGCTTTAATTATGTTCAATTTATATTTTTGTAATTCTTCAATAAAACTTGAAAATACTGAGTTAGTATTTTTAGTTACAATATCGTTAAAAATAATATATATAATATTACAAAAATAATTATAACACTTATTTTTATTAAAATTACCCCTTTTAGAAGCTTGAGTAACTACATCATAATAGTCTTTAAATAAGACAAGAGTAGATTCTTTAAAGTTGAGTTTTAAGGCTTCTATATATTTACTAGCCCCATTAAAAGCTATATCAAATTCTTTAGATGAATTTACTTCTTCTTTTTCTTTTTCAGAATATATCAATTTAGATAATATGTAATATCTATCTAAAGAAATTTCACCTTGATAAGAGCTTAAAACATCATTCATATTCTTACTTTCAACATGAAATAACTGACATCTAGAAATAATAGTAGGTAAAACCTTGCTTCTATTATTTGTAGTTAAAATCGCAATTACATCTGAATTAGGCTCTTCTAAAAACTTTAATAAAGCATTTATTGCTTCAACACTAGTATTTTCAATTAAATTAATAATATAAACACTTTTATGTCCTTTTTCTAAATTAGAAAGAGAATAAAAGTCTTCTAATTGGAGAATATCTTCTTTTTTAATTGGGTTATCTTTACCATCTAAAAATATAAAATCAGGATGAGTTCCATTTAAAAATCTATTACAAGATTCACAATTATTACATCCAAGTGGACCATCTAAACAAGATATTGATTGAGCGATATATTTTCCTACTTCTACTAAAGGAGAATTTAATTCTCCATATAATAAGATGGCTTGAGGAATTCTATTAGTTTTAATTGCATTAGAAAAGTATTTTGCAATTATTCTTTGATCATTTATAAATTCCTCTTTTGTAAAATACATGCTATTTCCTTATTATTTATTATCGTTAATGGCTTTAATTACTAAATCGTATGCTTGTTCTAAGACTTCATCAAAGCTTTTTGATGCATCAATCACTTTAATTCTAGAAGGATACTTTTTAGCAATTATTAAATATCCTTGATGGACCTTTTTATGAAAATCAGAAACTTCTAAGTCTAATCTATTTACTTCTCTAGAAGCATTAGCGTTAATTCTTTTAATACCTAATTCAGGAGAAATATCAAAAAGGACAGTTAAACTAGGCAAGCTATTATCAGTTGCAAACATGTTGATATTATAAATATTATCAATACCAATTCCTCTTGCATAGCCTTGATATGCTAAAGAAGAATCAATATATCTATCTGAAATAACTATCTTTCCTTGTTCTAATAATGGCCAGACTTTTTCAACTAAGTGTTGTCTTCTTGCTGCTGCATATAATAATGCCTCAGTCTTAGGATCCATTTCAGTGTTATTTTTATCTAAGATAACATTTCTAATTTGTTCTGCAATCTTATTTCCACCTGGTTCTCTAGTTAATATTATTTCAATTCCTTGAGATGCTAATTTTTCTTTTAAAGCATTTAAAATAGAAGTCTTTCCTGAACCATCGTTTCCTTCAAATGAGATGAATAATCCTTTTGACATACTTATTTATTTCCTTTCATTTCTTGACGAGAAGATAAAGATAATTCTATTGTCTTTTCATCAATATATTCTAAATCGGCTCCAATAGGAAGCCCGTATGCTAATCTAGTGATTTTAATATTTAATGGAGTTAAATATTTATAAATGTATTGGCTAGTAATTTCACCTTCTAAAGTAGAATCACAGCTAACTATCACTTCCTTAACATCGTTTTGTTTTACATATTCAATCAATTCAGGAATTCTAATATCATTAGCCCCAATTCCTTTAATTGGTGAAATTGAACCACCTAAAACAAAATATTTTCCAAAATATTTCTTTGTCTTTTCAAAAGATAAAACACTTTTAGAATTAGTTAAGACCATTAAAATTGAATTATCTCTATTTGGATCATCACAAATTGGACAATTAGATGTATCTATATACATTCCACATTTTGGGCATGTATGAACATTTTTAATTACATTTTCTAAATCTAATACAAAAGCTTGTAATTCTTCTTTAGAAAACTTTAAAGTAGCATATGCTAATCTTTCAGCAGTCTTATTACCAATTCCTGGTAATTTCTTATAATCAGTGATTAAACGATTGACACTTTCAATATTATCCATTAGAAAATACCTGGAATAGAGATATTTTGTTGAATATTCTCTTGTTCTTTTTTGATTTTATCTAAAGCTTTATTAATACAAGCTACTAACATTGATTCTAGCATTTCTTTGTCTTCTAGAGCATCTTTATCAATGCTTATTGATGTAATTGTATAATCGCCTTTGATTTTTACTGTTATAGCTCCATTTGTATTAACTTCAAATTCTTTAGAATTTAATTCTTCCATATTCTTTCCAAGTTGATCTTGGACTTTTTGAGCTTGTTCTAATAATTGATTAAAATCCATATTCACTCCTTTATTTTAAGCTTTGCAAAAACTTAGCAGCATTTGAAAGCTCTTCTTGTTTTGGCTTTTCTACAATTGATTTAATTTCAATCTTTGTAGGAGAAGGCAAGTTATTTGCTTGAGCAAGTTGTTTATACATATTTACATAATCTATGTATTCCGAATTTGAAATAGCAATGATTTTACCATCAAAATCAAAGACTTTTGATAATAATTTCTTACATAAGTCTTGTCCTTTAGATGAATTAACTTTCTTAATTACTACATCAAAGAAAGACTTTACTACTACAATGTTATTTGCCACAATGCAAACATCTGCATTTAATAATTGAGTAGAAACATATGCTAAATCATCTAACATAGAAACTGAAGACAGTTTTTGTTTCCATTTGCTTTGGAAGTCTAGTTTTAAAGACTTAGAACCTTGTACCATAATGTTAATAATTGTGTCTTTATCAACAAATATTCCACCTTCTTGAAGTGAATTATCACTATTTGTAGAAATCATAGAAGAAGTCACTACTTGGCTTTCTTCTTTTATTGGTTCAACTGTTGGTTTTACTTCAATCTTATCAATTAATTTTTCTTCTTGTTTTACTTCTTCAAGCTTAGGTTGTTCTACTACTTGTTTTACTTCCTTAGTAATACTAGGTTGACTAGAAGGAATATTATTAACACTAGGTGAAGGATTATTATTTAAATTAGCATTATTATTAATTAATTGATTATCGTTTGAATTAAAGGCTAATAAATCTAATAAAGTTAATTCAAAATTATCGTATGCATTAATACTAGTTTTATAATCTCTATAGGCTTTAATTAAAACATTTAGATTGTATCTAATTTCAGATGGTCTTACTAAAGTATTAATAGCCTCATTAGCATTTAAATATGTCATTAAAGAAGCATCTCTAGTAGTTCCATATATTAAGACATCTTTATATATATTTATTAAATCAGCGTGTAATTTTAAAATATCTCCACCCTTTTGATATCTTTGCTTAATAAATTTTAAGGCTGAATCCATTTCATTATTATGGACCATTCTTACTAATTCAAGTTCTTCATCTACTCTAAATAAACCAAACAAATCATATATATCATCTAAGGTAATATTATCTTTACAATAAGAAATAGCTTGGTCAAGATTAGATAAACTGTCTCTAACTCCACCATCAGAAATTCTTGCAATTACTTGTAAGGCTTTTACATCATAATTGACATTTTCCTTTTTTAAGATTCTTTCCATTAATCCTACTAAATCATCAATGCTAACTTTAGAAAAGTCGAAGCGTTGAACTCTAGACATAATAGTAGGTAAAACCTTATTTGGTTCAGTAGTAGCTAAAATGAAGACTACATTACTAGGTGGTTCTTCTAATGTTTTTAAAAGCGCATTAAAAGCTGAATTTGTCATAGAATGAACTTCATCAATAATATAGACTTTATATCTTCCCATAATAGGAGCAAAAGATATTTCTTCAATTAATTTTCTAATATTATCAACACCAGAATTACTAGCAGCATCTATTTCATAAACATCAGGATGACTACCTTGAGTAATCTGAGTACAATTATCACATTCATTACATTGATTTCCAATACCCTTAGAGCAATTTAAAGCTTTAGCAAATAATCTTGCCATACTTGTTTTTCCTGTTCCTCTAGGGCCACAAAACAAATAAGCATGAGCAATTTTATTCTCTTTAAGAGCATTTTTTAAAGTTTGAACGATAGCTTTTTGACCAACAACTTCATCAAATGTTTGAGGACGATAAGTTCTATATAACGCTTTATATGACATAATTTAACACCTTATAAATTATACTATAAATAACTCATTTTAAAAAGAATTGTTAATTTAAAGACAACTTAAAAACTGCTAATAAACTAATAGTCTATTAACAGTAAATAATTAATATGTAAATGTACAAGAATCTGGAACTAGTAAAAATAACATAGATTTAGAAAAGTCTATTCCATCAGTATCACCATATTTATATATTGTTTCACCAGTTTGATGATCAATTAACTTATAGCCTGAAGTTACTAATTTTGATAAATCTATTGAAGATTCTGTTATAGTTGTAGAACTAGAACTTTCATTTGAATCAGCTATATAATAAAGCGTACTAACATTTGAACCGATAGAATATTTTGAAGTTCCATCACTTTTTTTACCAGTAGGATAATAATATGTACTAGTTAAAGATCCTGTATAAGTAGAAACTCCATAAACTGTTCTAGATGTAGTTTCACTTTTTAATTGGAATTTGCAACCTTGAGAAGAATAATTAGTATTATCTAAAAATCCATTAGAATCTATAGCTATATCATTAGTATAAGAAATGCTAGTTTTATCTTTGCAATCAACTACTTTTATATAGTTATAATATCCATCAGTTTCATCTACTGTATTAACTGGGGTTGTCCAAATATAAAATCCACCATCATTATCTATGTATATCAATACATTGGCATAGCCTTGTTTAACACCTTGTATAGAAAACAATCTGCAATTTTTGCTATTATACATTTTAGAATAAGACAAATTTTCTTCATCATCACTAGATGTACTACTTTCTTTATCATAAATACCATTAGAAATTTCGTTGCCTGTATAAGGATTCAACATGCTCCAGTTATTACCATTGTAATAATTAAATTTACTAATATTAGTGGTAGAAGTAAACCCAAATTCGGATAATAATGTTTTTTCATCAGTGTTTAATGAAGAAGACTTTCCATCAGTTATTACCTGCCAATCATCATAAACATTATTTCCGCAAGAAATTGCGTATCCTGATTCTTTAGCTTTTAAATTAAACGTAAAAGTTAAAGTTTTATCAATTTCACCTGCTGTATATGTGGTAGTTGAGCCTGAAGTTGAGCTAGTAACTGTATTTTTATAACCAATTAGTCCTTTTGTAGTCTGATTAAGATTACTACTTTTAGTACTAAAAAATACATTTTGAACTATATACAATCCATTTTTATATTCATCAGTTTCTGATGATTCGTTTTTAGGGTTATATTGATTATAGGCACTGTCACTTTTAAATATAATTCTATTAATAATAGGAGCAGCAGGAGAATTGTAATTAAAAGATTCATCATTCTCATCTTTTGTATGCAAAGTACCACCAAGCAACTTATATTTAGTGACTTGAAGACTTTTAACACTTGCATGTGTAGATATCTTATCTGTAGAAGTGAAATTCTCTTTGATATCATTTAATTTAGGCTGAACAATTTGATTTTTACTAGCACCAACCCCATCTAAATACCAGATAGAATATCCAGCAGAAAAAGCTCCTACTATAGCAATAACAAGTAAGCTAACAACTATGATAATATGCTTTTTTAACCATGAATATTTCATATTATTTTACTTTTTTAATTTCCCCTTGTTTAAATAATTCTTCATCTGTTAATTTAGGTAAATCTGCTAAATAATCTACTTCTTTATATTTAGGATTTTCAATTGGATTTAATCCTTCTAATTGTTTATCAATTAATTCATAAGCAAACTTAACGCCTCTAGATGATTTAATTACAAACTTTGCAGGATAACTAGAATACTTTTTAACATTAGACATGTCTTCAACATAATATTTAGAATCTAAATCTTTAGGATCTAAATTAAAATATATTGTGACATTCTTATTTCTTACCATCATTAAGAATAATCTATTCTTTCCTAAATTGTAAGATTCAAATTGTTTTCCAAATCTACAATTTACTTTCTTGTATTTCATGATGTAATTCTTAACTTCATTATATCTAGATCTAGCTTCATCAGAAGCACTACAAATCTTAGCTTTATGTGATTTAACTGCTAAATCATATCTTGAATCAGTTTCATCTACTACTAATAAGTTAATATCATTAGAAGAATTATCTTCTATTACATCATCATTATTAGAAGTATCTTCTATTAATGGTGTTTCTTCTATTTGTTCTACGTTTTCTTCTTTTATTTGATTAACTTCTTGTTCATCTTTTATTTCTTCTTGAGGAGTAATAGAACTAATAACAGGTAATTCTTGAGTATTAATCTTTGCTAAGTTAGTGTCTGTATAATGCTTATTGTCTACTTTTGGGAATTTTCTATTTAATAACAATTCGTATCTCTTTTTAGAAGTAAGTTCAATCTTATCGTAATAATAAACATAAATTAATAAAACAATAATAATAGCAAAAATAGTAATTAATCCAACACCAGATTGTAAAAATATAATTGCATATCCTAAAAACAAACTCTTAAAGCCATTATATACACCAATAATTTTATCGGAAGTAACATTTATTTCATATGATTGAGAATATGGGTTAGCATCTCCTCTAAATGTATAAACAGTATTTCCTTCTACTTCTTTTATTTCTAATAATCTATGAACAATTGTCATATCTTGATTATTTACTTTTGCCTTAAATGCAACAATATCGTATTTATTTAATTGAGTAGTAGAAGTGTACTTTTCAATGCCAATTAAAGAATATTGATTAATTCTAGTAGAAAGATATTTATTTTGATCTTTATCTGATTCAATATAACTGTTATTAGAATTAACAGTTTCCATTGAACTAGTTTGAATAACTAAATATGTCTTATTATTAATATATAATTGTTGATTATTATTTTTAATGACACTTGACCATATATATCCAACAAGCATAATTATAAAAATAACACCTAAAATAATGTTACCAACAATATTAGAAACTTCTTTTCTATGCTTAGTTTTATAATAATGTTTCTTATAATTTTCGTCTTTGTTTTTATTTTTCTTATTATATTTATAAATATCGCTATTTAATTTAGCTTCAATATCTTTATCTTCTAATTTATTATCAATTACTTTCTTTCTATTTGTATAATACAAAGTAAACATTGTAATATATACAGCACTAAAACAAAGAATAGTAATAACAGAGATAACTAATACAATATTTGAAAGACCTGCAAACATTTCTACTCACTTCCTTTCTAACTATTTATTAAGCTCACGCTAAAATTAAATGTTATATCAGTATTTTCTAATACCTTTTTAGCATTTACATAATTAGCATAAGGATCACTACTAGTTGTACTAGTTGAACTAGTACTAGTATTAATATCTAAATTAGTACCAGCTACATAAGAACACGAAATATTTTTCAAGTTATAGCTAAAACCATAATTTAAAGTAGGATATCCATTGTCATTGATATATCCCTTACTATGCATAGTTTCAAGACTAACATTTGTATACCATGTACCACCTATATAAGTAGTAATACCAGTAGTATTATCAATTGTTTTATTCAAAAATGAACTTGTTTCACCATTTAATGGTTTACAACTAATATCTACATAATCTCCAAAAATCTTATCATTAGTAATAGACTCAATAGGAGTAATAGCAGTGATACTTAAAGAAAATTTCAATGTACCAGTAATACCAAAATGGTCTGACTTACTAATAATATAATGTGCATATAAATCATCACTAAAGTGGATAGAAGAATTATCGCACGCTAAAAACAAACTGTTTACCTCATCTTCATAGTTAGTATATTCATCATATTCAACATTACCACTTGAATCAGTAGGTACACCCTTAGAATTAATAACAATATGACCAACTTGAGAATAATCAGTTACAGATGTAGATATTTTAATATATTCATTAGTATCTTCAGGTAAATTAAAATACCACAAAGCATAACCCGTTCCACTTAAACTTATTGTAGTAAAAACGGGCACAAAGATACTAAATATGAGCTTTTTGTGTCCGTTCATGAATTTTTTTATCTTATATTATGATTACTCGACAATTGTAGCAGTTGATGTAACTGTGAAAGTAACATCTTTCATAACTTCTTTCATAGAAGAATATGAAGATGTACTAGTAGGTTCACTTACATATTCAACTGTTAACCAATTAAGGTCAAATAATTTTGTTTCTTTGTTTGCAGTAACTTTATCTTCAGAAATTGTATATGTATAAGTTAAATTGTTAGATGTAAAGGAAGATCTAGGATTTATACTATCTACAGTTTCATTTCTAAATGCTAAGGTAACATAACTAGAAATATCTTTAGAGATTGTAAAAGTAGTAACAAATTTAACTTTAGAAACTGTAGGAGCAGAATCATATTTATATGATAAAGTAACTACACCATCAGCAGCAGAAGTAGGTTGATCACTACTTAATGTTTCACTTTTCCAAAAACCAATACCCCATCTATGAGAATCTTTAGCATCAGAACCTTCTGAGCTCTTAGATTGGTCTAATATTAATTTAGCGTTATTTACTTCTTCAAATTTTCCAGCCTTAGCTTCATCTGTTGTTGCAGTATTAATTGTTAATGTATTAGAGTTTTGAGTACTATTATCTAAATACCAAGTAGCAAAACCTGATCCTATTAATGAAACAGCTGCTAATGCAGGTATTCCAACAGCTAACATAATTTTTTTCATTTTTTTAATTATTCTCCTTGTAATTTTTTATGTTCACGTTTTTTTTGACGCGAGGTAATCTTATCACTAAAACACACATGTTTCAAACTAAAATAATTAGTTTTTACACGATTTTTTTAATTTTTAACCCCCCCCCGATAATTTTTCAGTCTATTTATTTTTATTCAAAATAATCGTTAAAATACGAGTGTTTTTTAATTTTTAGGCTTTTTTCATAATGTATTTAACCTTTTTATTTTTTTATAAAATTTGTTTTACTGTAAGCGTCAATTCACTCCTCATGTAAATAAATAATATCCTCTTGTACAATTTGTATGGGAGGATTTTTAAATGCGTTACAATGCAAAGTTTAAAGCAATGGTTCTTAAAGATTTTATAACTTGCCCTTATT
>CAVHUN010000033.1:0-11570 GCA_963639175.1 uncultured Prevotella sp. | reverse complement strand
CATATTACGCCTTTTATTTTAAAATTCTGTAAAAAATAAAAAAAGATTCATATACATAGTATATGATCTTCTAAAATTTGTATATTACGCCTATTTTGTCAATAGCCTAAGTGTAAAACTTCCGAATCTAATTTTCAAATGTAAAAGTTTATGATTTCAAACAATTTTTCATTGTATTATCTATTAATTATTTAATATAATTTATTTAGTCTTTTTTTCTTTATTTATAAAGAAAAGGAAAATTCGCATTAAAAATTAAGGAGATTATTAAGCATATATGAAAAAATCACGCGTTTTATTATTAGGAAGCATCTTATTTTTAGCATGCTCATGTGATCCAGTTACTTCCTCAACTACTTCTTCTCAAGCTAGTTCAAGTAGTTCTTCTCAAACTAGTATAAGTACTTCTAGTTCTACTTCTTCTAGTTCATCATCTAAATCTAGTTCTTCTAGTAAATCAAGTTCTACCATTGTTGGTCATACTATCACTTATACAAGTGATCCTAACCATCCAGATACTGAAGTTAGTATTCATAAAAACGATATAGATGTAACAGAAATCAAATCAACTGATTTAATTAAAAAGGGTGAAAAAGTACTTGTAAATTTATATAGTAGTTCTGAAAAAATAACTGGTGGATACGCAAATGATGTTGCTTTAGAATTTAAGATCTCTTGTTATTATGAATTTACAATGCCTGATGAAGATGTTGTAATTACTGTTACTTATTATGATAAAGATAATCCTCCTGTTTCTACTGCTCATAATTTAACTTACAACGAAGATAGTCAACATCCTGATACATTTGTCAATTTTGGAACATCACTTGAAAGTATTCAAAATGGATTCACTATATCAAGTGCTGATAAAGATAGTACAGTTTATGTAATGGTTTCAACTGAAGAGACAATTACAGGTGTATATGCAAATGGCACATTAACTGCTAAAGATGCAGATTATGGTTGGATGTTATCAACATTTACAATGCCTGATGAAGATGTTGTAATTACTGTTACTTACCAAGCTTAATTAAATTAATAAATATAATTAAAAGAAAGAGAATAAAATGAAGAAATCAAGAATATTATTGTTACTACCTTTGTTAACTATCATCACTTCTTGTGGTGATAATACTAGTTCATCATCTTCTATTCAAACTAAGCCAATTGATGCAACTCAAGTTTCAATCTTAGAAAATTTTAAAAAAGGCTTTAAAGTAGAAGGCACTCTTAGTTCAGTTAAAACTTATTTTTCTGATAGTGAATACAATGTCCCTTCTAGTAAAGCTAAAAAAGAAGATAACTTCGCCTTTACATTAGTTTATCAAAACGATGATGATTACACCGGTTTAGATAGACGTTATTATAGAGTAAAAGATAACGCTAAAAATTATTTAAATGGTGAAAATGTTTTTGATGATAACGGATATGTTGGATTAAATTATTTAGACTATACAAATGTTATTAAAAATGACGCTTATTCTTCTAGTGATTCTTATAATGCAGATGCATATGCAACTAGTGGATTAATTAATCCTTTCTTATTATTTAAATCATCTGATTTTTGTGTTAGAAACGACCAAGTAATATTAAATTCTTCTAAGAATAATTTGATGTTTAATATGATATTATCTGGTTTATCTAGTTATGTAAATCTTCAAATACCTTTAAATGAAGGTGTATTTAGTTCTGATTTAACTAACTATACTTCTACTTCAGTTGAGCATAAAAGTACAGCTTATGAAAATTACACTCAATATTACTTAAAAACAAACTACACTATCAATTTAAATTTCTCATTAATTGGTAGTGCTAATAGTAAAGAACAAATTAAGGCAGAACCTAATAAAGAAGAAAATAATCCTTTAGGTAACGCTTTAGCAAATATGGCTAATAAACCTATTGCTATTACTCGTCATTCTATTACTTATTCAGGAAGTGAAAAAATTGAATCAGAAGAAGCAATTAAAACATATAATGATGGTACAAATATCTATATGCAAGTATATGATTATGCTTTAACCCCAGATGCTCCTACTACCCCTTCTAGTTCAGATTTATATTTAAAAGCTAATAGTTCTTCTGCCTTAAATACATATGTATTCTCTTCTAGCTTAGAAGATGGTTCTTATTCATTTAGACATGATTCAACTAATTATTCTTCAATTGATGGATATTATGCTTATTCTGCTTTCCAACCAATTTTTAATATTTCACAAGATATCTTCAACAAAAATGAAGATGGTTCTTATTCTCCAACCGAAGATAATTTACCTTATATAGGTGCAGATTGTTTTGTTCCTGCTTTAAATTCTACAACTGAAATTGCTAATGGTTATATCACTTCAATGAAGATCTATTTAAGTGAAGATCAATCTTATATCGATCATATTCAATTCTTATTTGATGAAGATATATATACTGGATACACTGGTGAAATTATAGTTTCATATTCAGATGTAGGAACATGTAAGATTCCATTTAATATTAATGTTCAATAATAAGGAGAAAGATATAAATATGAAATACAATAAAATTTTATTATTAATAACTATTGCTAGTTTAACTACACTTGCTTCATGTGATAATTCTACAAGTTCTTCTTCTATTTCTAGTTCCTCTTTTTCAGATGTAATTGAACAAAATATTTATGACTTTTCTAAAGGATTTTTAATGAAAGGTAATATCAGTCAAACTAGATATGTCGCTATTGGAACTGATTCTAATGGAGATTATATTTTCTCTAGTGATGCTTCTGATACTAATTCTTATAAAACAAATATTGGATTTGAAAATCAAACAAGAAATGGCTATACAAAATATTCTACCCAAGAATATGATTTTGAAGATCAAGTAATTGAAAACTATACATATTTTGAAGATGAAAATGGCTACACATACAAAGAAAGCTTAAATTGTAAAAACGAAATTGAAAGAGATTATACAATTAACCAATCTAAGAATTCATTTACTTACAATGGCTTTTATAATTTCTTTTCCATTTTAAATAGAGAAGACTTTGAAAAGGAAAATGATACTACTTATTATATAAACATTGATAAAGCTGGTATTATTTCAAATAACTTACTTTATTCACTTAACAGTGGCTTTTCTACTAATGTCAAAGAAGCTTATTTCAATTTAACTAATGGTGTATTCACTTCCTTTACAATTGAAATGAATGATTATTTATATTTAGATTCTTCTACTTATTATCTTTATAAAGTTGAAAATAAAGCAGTATTTAGTTTAGAACAAGCTGGAACATATACAATTGATTCTGCTAAAAAATACGATTCAAAAGGTTATACAACTTTACAAAATAGTTTAAGTTCTATTGGTAACAATTTCACAATGCATGTAGAAATTAACGCCAATAATCAAGTGGATTCTTCTTCATCTACTTCTTATGAAGACTTCTATTTTACTGGTGATAAAATCTATGTTCATACCTATGATAATTTAGATTCTAAAGATGTTGATAAAACTAAAGATTTCTATTTAGCTACCCAAGAAGATGGTAAATTATATTCTTATAGTTATGATGAAACAAGTTCTTCATTTATAAAACAAGCTACTACAAATTTCCCTTCTTTATATCAAGGTTTATTCACTTATGATGATTATCTTCCTAATATTAAGGATGTATCCGCCGATTTATTTAAATACGATGATCAATCTAAAACATATAAAGGTGAAGATAACGCTATTTCTGCTTTAACAGATTGTTTCTACTTAAAGAAAGTTCCATTTAAAAAGAGCGCAGCAAATTCTTTCTATGATATTGAAATTAGCTTAGATAACGATAAGATTTCTTTAGTAACTCTTCCCTATTCATATACTGATTTTATGGAAGGAAGCTTAGTTACAGGAACTTATAAAATCTCCTATTCTAATATTGGTTCAACTAGCTTACCATTATAATTATGAAAAAGAAAATATTATTAATAATTCCTTTTCTATTTGGAATAACTAGTTGTGATAATAACACTTCTTCTCCTAGTTCAATTATTTCAACTAATCAAATTAGTTGCACAATTAAAACTAGTTTAGGTGGAAGTATAAAAGCATATAAAGATGGTAAATTATTAGGAGAAGCAAGCCCATCTTCTTATTTAGAATTATCTTCTTTAGAATTAAACGATAAATTCACCATAGAAGTAATTCTAGATGAAGGTTATACTCTTTTAAACGCCTATTTAAACGATAAATTATTAACAAGTGATTCAAATTATTTTACAATCACTTTAACAAAATTAGAATCTCAAATTCTTTTCAATTTTAAATTGATAGAAACTAAAGATGCTGACTTTACATATTCATATAATAATAAAACTAAAAAAGCCACTATTATTTCTTATTCAAGCAAACAAATACCTACTCCTTTATTAGTCCCTAGTACTACTACATATTTAGGTGAAACATATAAAGTAAGTTACATCCAAAAAGATGCCTTTGCAAACAGTGAAATTACAAAAGTAAATATTCCTTCTTCAATTGAAAATATAGAATTAGGCGCATTTAATAACGCTTATAATATTTCTTATTATATTGTAGTTAGTCAAAATCCATATTATTCATCTTTAGATGGAGTTTTATATAATAAAGATAAAACTAAATTAGTTAGTTTCCCTGTTAAATATGCAAGTTCTAATTATGATGTATTAGATAGTGTTACTTCTTTTGAAGATTATTCTTTCTATCAAAATAGATCAATTAAAACAATTAAATTCAATTCTAAAATTGAAACTATTGGAGAAAGTGCCTTTTATAATTCCACTTTCTTAGAAGAAGTAAACTTCCCTTCTTCTTTAAAATGCATTAAAGAAAATGCTTTTTATCAAAATTCATCTTTAAAAACTATTACATTTATAGATGGCATTAAAGAAATTAGTGATAGTGCCTTTTATGGATGTATTAAAATACATTCATTAGAATTCCCTTCTTCTTTAACAAAGATTGGTACTAATTCTTTCTTTAAATGCGATAGATTATCATCTATTACCTTTAATGAAGGATTAGAAGAAATTGGAGAATTAGCCTTCTCAAATGAAACTAATGTTACTTCTATTAGTTTACCTGCTTCTTTAAAAAAGATAGGAAATAGCGCCTTTAGTGTCTGCGATAAATTAGAAACAGTAACATTTAAAGAAGGACTTGAAGAAATTGGAAATAGCGCTTTTGCATTATGCTCTTCTTTAAAAGGACTAGATTTACCTGCTTCTTTAAAAAAGATAGGATATAACCCATTCTATGCTGATTTAAAATTAGATGCTTCTAATTTTAAAATCTCTTCTTCAAATGAATATTTCACTATAAAAGATGGTGTCTTATATTCAAAAGATATGACTAGATTAATATGTTATCCTTATGGAAAAGAAGATGAAGAATTTACAATTCCAGATGGAGTTACTACTTTAGATGTATATTCATTTAGATTACTAGCTAATTTAAAAACAATAAATATGCCTATTAGTGTAACTAAATTAGATGAATGCTTCTATTCAATGTCAACTAGCTTAACAATTAATTATAGTGGTACTAAAGAACAATATAATTTGATTGATAAGGCTGGATCAAATGGAGAAGAATATAATTTATATACATCTACTACAATTATTTGTAGTGATGGAACTATAAAATAAATAACACCTTTAATATCAAATATAACGACTCTACTTCAAAGTAAGAGTCGTTTTTTATTTAGCATTTTTAAAGAAATAAAAATGAGTATACCTAAATTAATAAGTATACTCATATAATTTACTAATGAATTATTATTCAATAGTTCCAAATGTCATAGTTTGAGCTGATGTATCAATATTAATAACATATGTTACAGTACCATTAACTGAAACTTTAACTGTAAATACAGTCCCAGACTTAGATTGAACATATGATAATTTTTGTGTTGAATCAGTATTTAAAACTAAGAAATCTATATCTGTAGGGAAAGTTGTATATGGTTTATTATAATAAGTTATAATGAAAATTCTTCCATCTTCAGCTTTCAAATATTTTCCATATCCAGTTTCACTTCCTTTTACAAAAGTAATTGTATTTGTAGTTGAATCAACACTAGAAATTGAATATTCAAATTTTCCAGAAGTATCACCATAACCATCAATATTTATATTAAGCCCACCTGAGGATGAAAAATCACCAGATTTAGAAGTACCATAGCAATTATAACCATAATAACTACCCTTAAATTCAGATTCATCTTTCCATTTAGCGTAAATAGTAACATCACCTGTTAATTTAGCAGTAGCATCAAATGGAGTTTGTAAACTTTCGTCAGTATACCAACCATCGAATACTTGCCCTTCTTTTGTAGGTTCTTCAATTGTAGGGACTCTATTTAATTGAGCTTGTTGAGTAACTGGATCAGTTGAACCATTATTTAAATATTTAGTAATTGTTACTGGGTTAGTCCACTTAGCGTATAAAATTGTATCTTGAGAAATAGGAGTAGAAATATCAAATGCTTCAGTTAATCCGGTATCTTTATACCAGCCATCAAAATATACGCCTTCTTTTGTAGGTTCAGGTAAGCTAGATAAAGTTTTACCACCAGTAATAGAAACTGAAGTACATCCTTCTATTGCACTACCATCAGCTTCAACATAGGATACTGTGTAATTTTTAATCCATTTAGCATAGTAAGTAGTATTTTCTTTTTTATAGTAAACTCTTTCTACTTTATCTCCACTAAAGTCAGCACTTTCATACCATCCACCAAAGGTATAACCTTCTCTAGTAGGTGAACTTATATCCTTTAAGTTGTCTTCACTAGCAAACCATGCAACAGTATCATACAAAACTTCTTTATTTACTTTTTTATTTTCAGTTTCACCAGTTTCAGCATATCCAAAGTCAAATGTGACATCGATAGTTCTATCTGCATAAGTAAATTTCTTATTATCTTTATCTAATGTAAATATATATCTATAGCTAGCACCATATTTTGCATAAATAGTGCCATCATCTAAAACTTCATAATCATAATTAGAAGTACTACTTCCCCATACTGTACAGCTAACTTTTCCTGCACCAGATAATGTTAAAGTTTTACCATCATCAGAAGTATATACACCTTCATTTCCATCACTTGTAGTAGCAAATGTTCCATCATTTTTACTATAGAATGAAGCGATATCACTATCATCTTTTTTGACTTTGAAACCAAAAGAGGATTTTAATTTACTAACATCAACAGCTGTTCCATCTAATCCAACAAATGAAACGCCAGTTGTAAATGAAGTACCTGAAGTTGCATCAATATAACAAGACTTATTTTCTTCACCTACTTTGTAAGTAACAAAAATGTTCTTATTAGAATTAATTGAACTGCAAGATACATTTTTAGTACTAGATTCAGTATTTTCTGTAGATAAGAAATAATATCTAGTTTCTGAAGATGAATATTTATATACAATAATTAAAGTATTTCCATCTTTATATGCACTAGTTATTTTAGTATTGTCAGCAATTGTAACATCACCTGTTGTACCTATTTCACCTACTTTAGCAGTTTCATAAGAATAGTATGCAGTTCTTAAGTTAATATTTCCTGTTACATCAATTTCTAATTCAGCATAAGAATCTGATGAAGAAACAGAGCCTGAAGAACTTGAACTAGAGCCATATCCATAATCATCATCGCCCCAGCCATAACCAGAAGAACTAGAAGATGAAGTTTTAACATAGAATCCTTTATATGAACCATATAATGGATTAGCGTCACTTACTGAAATCCATTTAGCATATAAATCAAAGCTTGCTGTAGCAGTAGCAGATTCATATTCTTTAGAATATTCAGAATCAGTAAACCATCCAATAAAGTAATAATCAGTTCTTGAAGGAGATTCACTAGGAATAGTAGGTGCTGTTCCATTTTGGAAAGGAATTTTAACATCTTCTTCACCATTTTCTTTATGTAAAGTTACATATAAAGCATCTGAATATTTTGCATATAAAGTAGTATCACCAGTTGCATTGAATGTTGATGCATCATAAGCTGTTTCTAAGCTTTCATCAGTAAACCAACCTTCAAAATAGCAATTTGTCTTTGTAGGTGTAGGTAAATCACCAACAATCTTACCATTTTCTATAAATGAAGGATCTACACTATCTCCACCATTTACATCAAATGTTACTGCATGATATTCAAATTCAGAAGTTTCAAAAGTGATTATTGCTTGGTCTTTTCCATACGCAGAACTAGAATCTTTTTGATAATAAATATCAATATCTTGTCCTTCTAGAACTTCTTTTTCAAATACCCCAACATTATCTTTAGGTTCTTGATTTCCCCATGAGCCTAAACCACCATACGCTTCATCAATTGGATTTGAGCTTAATGTAGAATGAATATGCAACTTATCTGAAGTTTCCGAACTTATGCTATATGAAATCTTTAAAACACCTGTCTTAGTAACTTTTAAAACTAGATAAGATGAACTACTATTTCCTATTTGGGCAGATGTCCAAGTGTTAGTTCCTTCTGTATTAACAAATGGATTTACCTTAGTTACATTATCAATTGTAAATTCTGCAGCAGTTTTAGCTGTCATTGTCTTTTTAACTTCTCCAACAGTTGCACCATCCTCTGCTACACATGTTTCAACTAATTCAACTGTGCTATCATCTTTTTTGATAGCAGTATATTTACCTGAGCCAATATGAGTTGCATCTTTATCAGTTTCTACTTCAACAACACCATAATTAGATACATATTTATCCAATCCTTTTGCTAAATGAGTAGCTACTGTCACCACTTCTTTAGTCCAACATGTCTCATCACTTAATGCAGGAATTTCAACTTCTTCTACATGATCATCATCTTTACATTTATGACTTGCTTTACCTTTTTCAGTTAAAGTAGGTTTTACAGTAATTGTCCAATCACCATAATCATGTACATGGACACTTATTGAAGAAGAATCAGAGCTAGATGAAGGAGTTGAATCAACTGAACTTGAAGATGAAGTTGAACTATCTTGTGAACTACTAGCTGATGAACTAACTGAACTACTTTCAGCTGAACTTGAACTAGAAGTTGAAGTTGAAACACTGCTAATTGGAGTAGAACTTGTAGAACTTATTAAACTACTTGGATTATCAGGGTCACAAGCACTTAGGACTAATGTACTTGCAATCGCTAATAACAAAAATGCTTTCTTTGTTTTCATGATATAATTTCTCTCGCTTTCTAAAACTTGTGTATATTTTAGTTCATTTAAATATTGATTTCAATATTTTTTTATAAATTTTTCGAATTTTTTTCGACTATTTATGTATTTTAAAATAAAATGCTCGCTAAAAAATTATTTAGATAATATATCAAAATAAAATTAGACTCTTTTAAATTGTTTCAAGATAAAAGTAAGTTAATATTACTTTCTAATTTATATTTATTCCTTTTCCTTTATTATTCTTACTTTAATAGAATCATATTCTATTGCTTTAGTTGCTAATTCAATATATTTATCATCTATATTTAAATAATTAATTATTCTTGTCTCATTACACACATTATTTAATTCGTGATCTTTTAATGTCAATTTAATTATAATAGTTTGACCTAAGTAAAATTCTTTATGATTATTAGTATCAATTAACATATATTTAGTTAAAGATGACATTGGTGTAATAGTAATTACTAATTCTTTCCCCTTTAATTTTAAATCAGCTTTTAAACAATCATTACCAATAAAAATGCTGCTTTCGTAATTATTGCTTTTTTTAGTAAACCTACCATTTTCTTTTTTATATTCAGTTAATATATTTTCATATAATTCATTGATGGATTTATCAACTGACATATTACCCCAAAAGTCCCATACTTTTATTCTTTTTATAGATGATAATTTTGCTAGCTTTACAAAAAATAAAGCATTTGAAATGCTTTTTTCACATCCACTTCCTTTTAAATAACACGATGCTAGTCTTAAAGTTATATCAGGTAATTTATTTGCAAAATCTCCTTGTAATAAATATTCTTCTAATTGTTCTTTAAAATTTTTAATATACAATCTAAAGGCAATATCATAATTTTGTTTAACATAATATCCATTTTTATACATATCACCTAATTTATATGTTGATTCAAATATTCCACCAATATTACCTAGACTAAAATATTTAAAGGCTTTATCATATTCAGGAATCTTATTATTAACTCTTCCATAATAATAAATATATCCTAAGACGTTATATGCAAAATAATCACCATTTTCGCCCATCTTTTCTAAATAAGGAACAGCTTTATAATAATCACATGGAAAGAATCTATCTCCTTCATTGTATGCATATCCAATTTCACTAATAGCATCTTTATCATTTTCTAAAGCTAATTCTTCTAATAAATTAACATATAATTCTTTTTCTTGTTGGCTGACTTCTTTTTTATCCTTTATAGAATTAATAATGTCTTTTCTTAAATCACCTATATATCTATGCTCATTTTTAAATGTATTATATTCAAAAATAATTTTATTATACTTTTCTAAAAATTCTTCATCACGAGAATGGTTTAATTGATTAATAATCTTATTTAATATTGCATCATTAAGATTCTCTAAATAATCTAATTTTGGTGCTTTATCAAAAGAATACAGATTTTTAGCAATTGATTCTTGAAATATAACCTTTACTATTTCTAAGTCTTTATCTTTACATAAATCAATTAATTTTTCTAATTGTTCTACTTTTAATTCAATTCTATTTTCAATCCAGTATTTAAGTGTTGTACTACAAATAATTCCTTTAGGAAATTCTCCATTATTTAATGCGTAATTAATATCTTCTTCTTTTAAGCATATTGAATATATAAAAGTAAGTTTCTTCTTTCTATATTTTTTAGGAATATCACAAAAAGAAGGACAATAAAAGAATTCACCATCTTCTGTGACATAATTATAATAATAATCATCTATATAGCAAAATTCATCTTTCAAAGAATCTAAAATATCATCCTCAATTTCTTCACCATTAATAACTTCACTAACTTTCTTCAAGAACAATTGATATTCTTTAATAAATTCTTCTTTTTCTTCTAAATTATAAAAACCAGCAAAACAAACTTTATTAGAAAAAGAATCAAAAGAACATCTACTTTTATAAAAAGATGAAAGCTTATTAAATTCTTCTTCTAAATAGCTTGGTAATTCTCTATCTTTTAGAAATTTATATTTATCTATGTACAATTTCATAAATAACTCCTCTTTTTGCTATTTTAGCAAAATCATTGTTCTAAATTATGTACATCGTCATTATTTTCATTTAATTCTTCTTTATTTTCTTTATTCTTAAGCTTTTTATTTTCTCTTTTAATTAACACAATAGAAATTATTCCATTAAGCAAGCAAAGAAAAGCCACTCCAAATATTAAACATATAATAGGAAGCCACTTATATGCTTTAGAAATATAATGTTCACCATAAGTAACTGCAACAGCACAAAATAAAATAAAATCTAGCACTATAACTATTGAAGATATTATTATTTCCTTTATTGCGCCTTTTATAGTTCTCTTTTTCTTTTTTTCTTCTTTATTTTCCATTTCG
>CAVHUN010000032.1:0-5188 GCA_963639175.1 uncultured Prevotella sp. | reverse complement strand
GTATAATAAAAAGTGGGGTTAGGTTATGACTACAGTTACTATATATGATATTGCAAAAGAAGCAAACACTTCTATTTCTACAGTTTCTAGATATTTAAATGGTAAACCAATTAGAAAACAAACTGCTGCAAAAATAGAACAAATTATTAAAAAATACAATTATCAACCTAGTTTAATTGCTAAGGGTTTAGTTTCTAAGTCTATGAAGACTATTGCAATATTGTTACCTGATATTAGAGTTTATCATTATGCTGAGATTGCTTATTATTTAGAAAGACTATTTAGAATAAATGGTTATAATTCATTTATTTGTAATTTTCCTGTTGATGATATTGAAAAGGGTAAAAATATAATTTCTATGCTTATTGCAAGAAATGTAGATGCTTTTGTTTTGATTTCTTCTTTTATGGAAGGATTAAATAATTATCCTGAGATTTTAAATTTATTAAAAGACATACCAGTAGTTTCAGAAAACTCAATTTTAAATTTGAAGAATTCATCTTCAGTAATATTAGATGATTTTAGTGGCGTGAAGATTGCTATTGATTATTTAAAGCTTCAAAAGGGAAGAAAAAATATCTTTTATGTTCAAGATACTGTTTCTAAATCAGCTGAAATTAAAAAACAATCGTTTTTAGAAAATTATTCTAAGATTTATTTTAAAGAGAACCATATTTATTTATCTATTAGATCTAGTGAAGGTGGTTATAATATCTTAAAAAAGATACTTCAAGAAAATAAAGATGTTGACGCAATAATTTATGAAGAAGAGATTACTGCCTTTGGTGGAGTAAAGGCTTGTACAGATATCGGTTTACTTCCTGGTAAGGATATAGATATTATCGGATTTAATAAATCACAGTATTCTCAAGTTTGTTCTCCTGAATTAACTTATATTGATACATTAGATGAAAAACAAGCTAATACTATATTTGAAGTCTTACAAAAAATGAATATGGCTGAATACAATAAGACTTTCCAAGAAGTTATTATTCCTGAATTAGTTTTGAAAAAATCTGCTTAATTAAAACAAAAATTATTTCTTAATAATTAGTAAAAGTGCGAAAAAGTAAAAGCGCTTTTACTTTTTTGTTGACAACGTCTTTTGTAAGCTCTATCATTAAAGTAAGGGAGTTAATTATTCTCCCTAGGCAAGTAACACCTTTAAATGTTACAGAATTGGAGAAATACACATACATATGAAAATGAGTTTACGTTGGTACGGACCTGGTTATGATTCTGTACAATTATGGCAAATTAGACAAATTCCTGGAGTTGGTGGAGTTATCACTACTTTATATGGAAAAATGCCTGGTGAAGTCTGGAGCTTAGATGAAATAAATGCTTTAAAGAAGACTGTTGAAGATGCTGGATTAAAAATCTATGGTATTGAATCTGTCAACATTCATGATGATATTAAAATTGGCAATCCTTCAAGAGATAAATATATTCAAGCATATATTGAAACACTTGAAAATTTAGGAAAAGCTGACATTCATTTAGTTTGCTATAACTTCATGCCAGTATTTGACTGGACAAGATCTGAATTAGCTAGAAAAAGAGAAGATGGTGCAACAGTATTAGCTTACAATCAAGATGTCATTGATAAGATTGATCCTCAAAACATGTTTGATAGTTTAAATGCAAGTTCCAATGGATTTGTCATGCCTGGTTGGGAACCAGAAAGATTATCAAGATTAAAGGAATTATTCGCTGCTTATAAAGATGTAGATGAACAAAAATTATTTGATAATTTAGTTTATTTCTTAAAAGCTATTCAACCTGTTTGTGAAAAATATGATATCAAGATGGCAATCCATCCTGATGATCCTGCTTGGCCTATTTTCAACTTACCTAGAATTGTAACTTCTAAAGAAAAGATCTTAAAGTTAATGAAAGCAGTTGATGCTCCATTTAACGGAATCACTCTTTGTACTGGTTCATTAGGATCTAATCCTAAAAATGATATTCCTGATATCATTAGAAGCTTAAAGGGTAGAATTCATTTCGCTCATGTTAGAAATTTAAAATACAATACTCCTAGAGACTTTGAAGAAGCTGCTCACTTATCTGCAGATGGCTCAATGGATATGTATCAAATCATGTTAGCTTTATATGATATTGGCTTTGATGGAATCATTAGACCAGACCATGGCAGAATGATTTGGGATGAAAAAGCAATGCCTGGATATGGTTTATATGATAGAGCTTTAGGTGCCCAATATTTATTAGGCTTATGGGAAGCTATTGATAAACAACACAAAGGAGAATAATTTACAAAATGGAATTAAACATTAAATCTTTAAAAGAAATCTCTACAAAAGGAGTTACAGTTCCTAATTATGATGTTGCTAAAATGCAAGAAGAAACTGCTAAAGCTCCTATTTGGATTCATTTTGGTGCTGGTAATATCTTTAGAGGATATATCGCTAGATTACAAGATGATTTATTAGATAACAAATTAGCAACAAAAGGTATTATTGCTTGCGATACTTTCGATTCAGAAATTATCGAAAAGATCTATAGACCTTATGACAATTTAACTTTACTTGCTACTTTAGCTGCAAATAGCCCTACAAAATATAGAGTAGTTGGTTCAGTTGCTAAAGGCTTAGTTGCTAACCCTTCTTATAAAGAAGACTTTGCACAATTACAAGAATATTTTGCTTCTGAATCTTTACAAATGGTTTCCTTTACAATTACAGAAAAAGGTTATGCATTAAAAGATATTAATAAGAACTATTTACCAGTAGTTGAAAAAGATTTCGTAAATGGTCCTTCTAATTGCAATCACGCTATGTCATTAGTTACAAGCTTACTTTATCATAGATATTTAAATGGTAAATTACCTATTGCTGTTGTAAGTATGGATAACTGCTCACATAATGGTGAAAAATTAATGGCTTCTGTTTTAACAGTTGCTACTAAGTGGATTGAAAATGGCTTAGTTGAAAAAGAATTCTTAGATTATATCAAAGATGAATCTAAAGTTAGCTTCCCTTGGTCAATGATTGATAAGATTACTCCTAGACCTGCAAAAGAAATCGAAACAGCTATTGAAGGATTAGGCTTTGAACATATGTCTCCTATTACAACAAGTAGAAGAACATATATTGCTCCTTTTGTTAACTCTGAAGTTTGCGAATATTTAGTTATTGAAGATAAGTTCCCTAATGGAAGACCTTGCTTAGAAAAAGCTGGTGTATACTTCACAACTAGAGAAACAGTTAATAAAGTTGAAACAATGAAAGTTACTACTTGCTTAAATCCTTTACATACAGCTTTAGCAGTTTATGGTTGTTTATTAGGCTACACATCAATTGCTAGTGAAATGGAAGATGAAGATTTAGTTAAATTAGTAAATGGTATTGGTAAAGAAGGCATGAAGGTTGTTGTTGATCCTAAGATCATCAAACCTATCGATTTCTTAAATGAAGTTGTCAATTTAAGATTACCTAACAAAGCTATTCCTGATACTCCTCAAAGAATCGCAACAGATACATCTCAAAAAATTCCTGTTAGATATGGAGAAACAATTAAATCTTATTTAGCTAGTAAAGATTTATCAGTTGATAATTTAACTTATATTCCTTTAGCAATCGCTGGTTGGTTAAGATATTTATTAGGTGAAGATGATAATTTAAATGCTATGGAATTATCTGCTGATCCTATGTTAACAGTATTAGAAGAAATATTAAAACCAGTTAAAGAATCTAAAAAATACAATGGTGAATTAGAACAAATTTTATCTAATAGCACAATATTTGGAACAGATTTAACAAAGACAAGCTTAGCAAAAAAAGTTGAATCTTACTTTGTTAGCATGTTAGATGGTAAAGGCGCAGTTAGAAACTTGTTACACAAAGTTATTAGCCAGGGTGAATAATTATTAAAATTCAAGGATTAGAAACTAAGCTATTTCTAATCCTTTTATTGTGGAAATATGCTTAGTATATTGACTATTAGGCAAACTATAAATAAAATGATTAAGGAAAAAGGAGGATTTTAAATATGGAAAATCAAGATAAAAAACCATTGAGTTTAGCATTGAATCAATTGAAAGAAATATTAAAAGATCCTAATAAATATGTAGTGTGTCAAACTGCTCCTGCTATAAGAGTATCTTTAGGGGAATTATTTAATTATCCTATAGGTACTAAAGTGACTGGCAAAATGGTTGCAAGTTTAAAAAAGTTAGGATTTAAAGCAGTTTTTGATACTAATTTTGGTGCAGATGTCACTATATGGGAAGAATCTAAAGAATTTTACGATAGAATTTTAAATGGAGGACCTTTCCCTCAATTTAATTCATGCTGTAGTGGTTGGTTAAATATGGCAAGTAAAGTCTATAAAGATCCTATAATGACAAAAGGCTTAATTTCTTCAGTTAAATCACCTATTGGTTGTGTTGGGGCAATTTGTAAAACTTATTACGCTTCAAAGATGAATATTGATCCTAACAATATAGTGGTTGTGGCTTTTGTGCCTTGTGTTTTAAAAACTCAAGAGAGCAATTTACCATATAACAAAGTAAATGGATTAAAAGATGTCGATATATGTTTAACTACTAAAGATTTAGCTGCTTTAATTATTGATCAAGATATTGATTTTAATAATTTAAAAGATGAAGAATTTGATAATCCATTAGGAGAATCAAGTGGAGGCGGAGTTATATTTGGTAGATCTGGAGGAGTTTTAGAAGCTAGTTTAAGAAACGCCATTTATATGGATAGTAAGAATGTATTTAGCGGTGATTTCCATTTTAAACCATCTAGTTTATCTAGTGATATTAATGAAGCTAGTTTAACTATTGCAAATAAACAAATTAATGTTTGCCATTGTGGAATGATGGGGTTAAAAAAGATTGTCGATTTAATAAAACAAGGAAATTGTCCTTATCATTTTGTTGAAGTTATGGCGTGTCCAGGTGGATGTATTATGGGTGGAGGACAACCAATGCATTTACCAAAAGAAGGTGTTACTCCTATTCAAGTAAGACAAAAAAGAATTGAAGGTTTAAATAACATCGATCAAAATCAAGAAGTTAGAGTTCCTGCTTTAAATGAATCAGTTATTAAATTATACGAAGATTTCTTTGATAATAAAGCCGGTTCAACTAAGGCTAAACAAATCTTACATAGAGATTATTCTATTCAATAATAATTATTAATCTCCCTTAATTAATAAA
>CAVHUN010000031.1:0-6837 GCA_963639175.1 uncultured Prevotella sp. | reverse complement strand
GGTTTTGACTTATTAGCTGACTAAATTAAAAAACACAAACTTTCTTGACAGTCTCGTGGTAACTGAAGTGGTAATGAAGTGGTAACCTAAAAGTAGACACACTGAACAATGTTAAGACACATGTGGATTAACATTGTTCAACTCGCTAATTCGTATCTTGATACAATCAAGTTATAATTTAGGGTAGGAGGTCTAAAAATGTTTTACACGCCTAAAGAAAGAATAGACATTGGTCGACTTGTATTTACTCGCGAAATCACAAAAGAGGATGCAGCTAAAAAATATGATGTTACGATACAAAGTATCGTTAATTATGTAAAAGAGTACATGAAAGCAAATAACATCAAACCAATTCCTGAAACAACTGATTCACTTGAATTGATGCAAGACTATAGTCAAATGTCAAAAGAACAACTAATTGTTGAGTTAATGAAAAAAGAAATTGAGGTAGCTAGAGCAAAAAAAGGTTACTTGGTGAAAGGAGGTGGAAAGACGAAGGAATTCATTTCTATAAAAGACTCGAATATCAAATAGCTATGGAATTATCAGTAAGATGGCCGATAAAAGCACTTTGTAAAGAAATGTCTATATCAAGATCAGGATATTATAAATGGAAAGCTAGACTTGCTAATCCATGTCCAAGAGTCAAGAAAAGAATGGATGATATTATCGTATTTGAAAAATATCATAAGAAATTCCCTAGCCATGGTTATCGTTGGTTAAATGCTAAAATTCGCCTTGATACAGGATTATTAGTATCTGATCAATATGCACATAGATGTTGTAAATTCGCTGGTATTAAGTCGCTTAGTAAGCATTATCGTTACAAAAACGCTGGTGAACCAAAGAAAATATATCCAAATGCTGTCATGGCATCAATGAAAATTAATAGCAAATTACAGTGTGTAGTAAGCGATATGACAGCATTCTGGGCGAATAAAATATATTGGGAACTAACACTTTATATGGATTTATGGAATAACGAAATTGTTGGTTATGGATTATCTAATAGAAAAGGTGATAGAAACACTTATTTCGAAGGATTAGATATGGTAGTTGAGAAAACAAAGAAAATAGACGGCCTCGAACTCATCTTACACACAGATCAAGGTTCCGTCTACGCATCGAAGAGCTTTAACGAGCTACTTCCTCAGTATCATATCACACATTCAATGTCACGAGCTGGTACACCAACCGATAATGGTGCTATGGAAGCTATTAATGGTTGGGCCAAGACAGAAATGTTCATTGATTTTGATATTGGTCATTGTGAAGTGGTAACCTAAATGTAGACACATTGAAGTATTCAAAGCAATTTAAAAGATGCAGCTTTTTTCTTACTATTTCAATTCATCATTAAAACTAACAATTAATCTTATTCTTAATTTTTTATATAAATGCTTATTATCTAAGAAGAACAATTTAATCTATTACCATTCTTGTAAATCGAAGGCAACAATGTTATCCCATTCATCTTTTAAACAAACTAAAGGAAGATTAGAACTAATCGCTTCATCAAACGATTTAAATGGATAAGTTTTTCCTAGGTCCTCTTCTTTTTGTTCAACCTTTTGAATTTCCCAATCGTTTTCTTTATATGCAATTAATGCGTATTGTCTACCATCTTTTAAAAGCATCAACAATGTTGGTTCGTGTTTATTTTTTACTAAATCGTACATTTTTGCTTTTGCTTGTTCTATTGAATATAAATAAGTCATTTTAAATCCCCTTTAGTTAAACTAATATTAATAATTTGTTTAATAGCAATATTAATACATTTATTATATAATAAAAAAGATGAGTCCATTAAACAATTTGTTTTCAAAAAAACAAGTAACTAAAGAAAAATCAAAATACATATTAACTGTCAGTCACCTTAAAAAGACATATGGTAATTTAAAAGCAGTTAATGACATCTCTTTCAATGTTAAAAGAGGCGGTCTTTTTGCATTTCTAGGATTAAATGGTGCTGGTAAATCTACAACCATCAACATTATTTGTTCTATCTTAAAAAAGGATTCAGGTAAAATCACAATCGATGATGTAGATTTAGATTCAAATATCGATGCAGTTAAATCAAAAATTGGAATTGTCTTCCAAAATTCAGTTTTAGATAATTCTTTAACTCCAAAAGAAAATTTAATTATAAGAGCAGGTTTTTATAATATAAGAGGAAAAGAATTACAAGATAGATTAGATATATTAGTAAAAATGCTAGACTTAGGTTCATTTTTTAATAGACCAGTAGGAAAATTATCTGGTGGTCAAAAAAGAAGAGTTGATATTGCTAGAGCTATGATTCATGAACCTAGTTTATTAATTTTAGATGAACCAACTACTGGCTTAGATCCTCAAACTAGATTATCAGTTTGGAACTTAGTAAATGATTTAAGAGAAAAAACTGGTATGACAGTATTTTTAACTACTCACTATATGGAAGAAGCTGAAAAAGCTAGCTATGTAGTTATCATGAATAAAGGTAATATTATTGCCGAAGGTACACCAACTGAATTAAAGAATAATTATTCAGGTGATTATGTAATTATCTACACTAACAAGAATGAAGAAATTGAATCTTTATTAGATAAAGAAAATAGAAAATACATCTATAATTTTGATAATAAATATTATAGAGTAACAGTTGAAAATTCTTCTGATGCAATTGAATTTATTGGAAATCACAAAGATTTATTAAATGATTTTGAAGTAGAAAAAGGTTCTATGGATGATGTATTTTTAAATGTCACCGGCGTAAGAAAAATATTGGAGAATAACAATGGAAACAACAGCAAGTAAATTAAAAAATCAATTTTTAGTTACTTTTGCATTAACCAAAAGACACTTTTTAGTATTTGTTAAAAATGCCCCTACAGTCTTATTTACTTTAATGGTTCCAATGGTAATATTAGTAGTTTACGCATTATTTTTAAGACCAATGGAATTAGCACAAATTAAGCCACTTTTACCTAGTGAATTAATTTCAAATACAGAAGATGTTAGAAAAGTATATGGACTAGTTGATACGTGGATGTTTTCAGGAGTATTAGCAGTAAGTTGCATCACTGTTTCTTTAAACACATGTTGTATTCAAGTTCAAGATAAAGAAAGAGGTGTAAGTAAAGACTTTATTTCTAGTCCAATTCACTCAAGTTCAATAATGCTTTCATATTTCTTCTTCAATATGTTTGTAACCTTTGTTGTAAATTTAATAGTTTATTTCATTTGTTTAATATATTTAGTTGCATATGGAGCTTTCTTAATTACTGCACTCGACTTTTTTGCAATTATTGGAGTTATCTTATTCTCTACAATTTCCGCTTCATTAATAACTTTCTTTATTTGTTCATTTATTAATAGCGAATCTGTTTTATCAGCAGTACTTGCTATATTCTCTGCTGCTATTGGTTTCCTTATTGGTGCTTATTTACCAACAAATATGCTTCCAAAAGGTATTACATTTTTAACAACATTCTTCCCTGGAACTTATTCAGCTGGATTATTAAGAAACTATTTTATGTCTAGCCAAGTAACTCAATTAGAAAATTTATTAAGTACAAAATATGCTTCTTATGGAGCTGAAGATATAATTAACAATATCAAATCTAATTTTTCTTTCAATTTAAACTTCTTTGGAGAAGATGTACCTCCTCTTTCTATGGTTATTGCAATAACTGTATTCATCATTGTTTTCTTAGTATTAAATATGATCTTCTCTTCAAGTAAATATTTAAATCTTTCAAAAGTTAAAAATGTTAAATTAAAAAGAAAAAACGATAAACCTCTTGAAATAGAACACAAGACTGAAATTCCTTCTCCTATCAATTTAGAAAATGAGAAAGACAAAATAGAAAAAGAATAAATTATATGGATATCAAACTAATTTGTTTGTATCCATTTTTATTTTAAATTGTAATATTTAATACTATTTATTTAATTTTAATATATAATATACATGTATGAATTGTTTTTAAAAGGAGAATTATTAAATGCCAAACATTTCTAAAGTTCATGCCAGAGAAGTACTCGATTCTCGTGGCAATCCTACTGTTGAAGTAGAAGTTGAAACCGTTAGTGGAGCTTTCGGAAGAGCTATTGTACCTTCTGGTGCCTCTACAGGTGAAAGAGAAGCAATTGAACTTCGTGATGGAGATAAAACTAGATACAATGGAAAAGGCACATTAAAAGCCGTTGATAATGTCAATAACATCATCGCTCCTGCTGTTTTAGGTTTACCTGTCGATGCTCAAGTTACAATTGATGAAACCATGATTAAATTAGATGGTACACCTACAAAAGCTAAATTAGGTGCTAACGCTATCTTAGGCGTTTCCTTAGCTTGTGCTAGAGCTGCTGCTAATTACTATGGTATGCCTTTATATCGTTATATTGGTGGACCTAACGCAAAGATCTTACCTGTCCCAATGATGAACGTCTTAAATGGTGGTAAACATGCTGATTCTTGTGTTGACTTCCAAGAATACATGATTATGCCTGTTGGTGCAAAAAATGTTAGAGAAGCTGTTAGAATGGGTGCTGAAACCTTTGCAGCTTTAAAGAAAATCTTAAAAGATAGAAAAGACATCACCTCTGTAGGTGATGAAGGTGGATTTGCTCCAGAAGGATTAAAAGATAACGAAGAACCATTAAAGTTATTAGTCGAAGCTATTCAAAAAGCTGGTTACAAACCTGGTGAAGATATCGCTTTAGCTATGGATACAGCTTCTTCTGAATTCTATGATCCTGAAAAGAAAGTCTATGTCTTATCTAGATCTGGTCAAGGTGAAAAGACCACAGAAGAAATGATCCAAATGTATGAACACTTTGTCGATACATATCCTCTTATCTCATTAGAAGATGGTCTTGCTGAAAATGACTGGGATGGTTGGGTTGAATTAACAAGAAGACTTGGTAAGAAGATCCAATTAGTCGGTGATGATTTATTTGTTACAAATCCTTTATATGTCGCTAAAGGTATTAAAGTTGGTGCCGCTAACTCTGTATTAATCAAAGTTAACCAAATCGGTACATTAACAGAAACCTTAGACGCTATGAGAATTGCAACTCAACATAATTACACATGTGTTGTTTCCCATCGTTCTGGTGAATCTGAAGATACAACAATTTCTGATTTAGTTGTCGCATTAAATGCTGGTCAAATCAAGACTGGTTCATTATGCAGAACAGATAGAATTGCTAAGTACAACCAATTAATGAGAATTGAAGAAGAATTAGGCGATACAGCTCAATTCTTAGGCAAAGATGCTTTCTTCAATTTACATAAATAAATCTAGAAATTTAATCTTTAAAAAATAGTAAGCAATCAAATGCTTACTATTTTTCTTTTTATATTTTTTCGATTAAACAATTATAGGTAGTAGTATATAACTCACGCATATTAATATAGCGCCTACTATAAGCCAAACAACCAGTTTACTTACTGATATTAACGCTATAGAATTACCAAGATTATAATTCTTTTCTTTTAAATAAATATATGTATGATATTCAATTTTAATAATTTCATACAAGGAAATTATGATAAAGATAACACAAAATAAATAAAAATATAAAGAATTAGAATTAACAAGTGACTTAGTTGTTGCTGTTTTAGAATACGCTTGAGATATAATTAGATCGTTTGCAAATTCTATATCATTATAATTTTTCACATTATCAAATACGCTTTTATAATTTTTATTTTTAAAATCCAAAGTCTTCACACTAAAAGAATTATTGTCTAATACATTTTCAATATTGATTCCAAATGTATCTATTACTTCTTGATAAACTTTTTCACTTATAAGTGTTCCGTTTATTAGACCACATAAGCCTTTGAATTTCAATTTTTTTGATATTGATTTACCATTATATGTAAATATTACATTAGCTTCTTCATCATTTCCGTTATATCTTCCAAATTCCCATCCATCAACTAAATATCTTAAGTTTAAACGTGATAGCGCAATATAACTAGCGTAAAATTCATCATCTTCTAAATCATCTAAATACAAATATTCAGAGTTAAGATTATTTGCCATATATTTTGATTGAGAATATTCATCTTTCCATTTAATGACATTTGCATCATTATCAAGTCTAATTCCTCCAAAACCATTTAAAGATAATTCCGCGATTTGATTTACATCTTCATCTGAAAAATAAACATATTTTTCATAATCAGGAATTTTATCAATTTTATTAAGATAAGCATATGCTTGATAATTTGTTTTATAAATATATTTGATAGTATAGTCAACTTTCTTGAATTCTTTTTGATCAATATCAATTGTAGTTCTTTGATCAAAAGTAATTTGATCTCCTGCCGCTAATTTAAGTACATTTGCAAAATAATCTGAGATTATTACTTCACCTTTATTAAGCTTTTGATTAAATCCATCAAATCTATAATCACTTGCTTTTCCAAATCCAGGCATTTGAACATTTCCTGTGAATTCAGGATATATACACATTTCTCCAAGATTACCTTTTGGAGCTTTATACATTAATTTATCCACTATCGCATCATTTTCAATATTTGAATCTTTTGGAATTGATAATATATTTACACTCATACTATCCGCTAATTTTTTATATACATCTGAATAAGTAACACTATTTAGTTTTGAAACATACATACTAAAAATAATTATTAACATCAAAACACATCTAAATAGTAAATAAAAACTATTTGGTTTCACATATTCACATAAGAGTGCTCTTTTAAAATTAAAACGATTAGAAATGTTATTAGATTCTATTGTTTCTTCTTTTATTTCTATCCCCTTTTCAATAGTGATTTTACCATTGTACATTCTTAATTTTACATCGTATTTATTT
>CAVHUN010000030.1:0-17552 GCA_963639175.1 uncultured Prevotella sp. | reverse complement strand
ATCTTTATTAAATAATAGACCTAGAAAGTGCATTGGTTACTTAACACCATATGAATTGCTAAAAGGTTAACAACTAATAGGTGTTGCACTTGATTTGAGAAATTACCTAATTTGCTAATCATTCATCAATAATAAGCAATGATTAGTTTGACAATCTTTTAGTCCATATTTTTAATTGCGTAGGATTATAATATTCAACTTATCAAGAAAAACATTAAAAGTAATATAAATTGAATATGTAAGAAACTAAAATTTAAAATCTAGTCATTACATATTCTTTTATTTTCAATAAATTTATATAAATTAATAAGTATCATACTTGAATAACAATACATAAAGGTTTATCATAATATCAACATATGAATATATGTTCATATATAAAAAGGAGAGAAGATGACCAATATAGAATTAAAAGATGAAGAAAACTTTCAAAGGCTAGGGGATTTATATTCTAATTTCTCTGATCCATTAAGATTGAAGATTTTATATTTATTATTTAAAGAAAATAAAATGTGTGTTTCTGACATAGTAAAAAAATTAAATGCTAGTCAATCTAATATTTCTCATCATCTTGCTATTTTAAGAGCTAATAACTTGATTGGTTTTGTAAAAGATGGAAAGCAAGTTAATTACTTTTTAAAAGATGAACATGTAATTTTAATAATGAAGATGGGTATTGAACATATCTTAGAAAGAAAGGAGGACTAATTTATGTCATGTAGTTGTCATTGTCATGATCATGACCATCATGAACACCATCATTGTTGTAATGAAGAGGAGGAAGAGTCATTTTTTAAATCTGAAAAGTGGGAAAGAATCTTCACTTTTATCAAGATTGTAATTTCTTTGACTTTAGTATTTTTAGGAGTCTATTTACCTAGCTTACAAAGTGATAATTTATATTGGTTAAAGCTAGTTCTAGTTATAGGTTCTTATTTAATTATTTCTTATGATGTTGTAATTAAAGCTTTTAAATCAATTTTAGAAGGTGAATTCTTTGATGAGAATTTCTTGATGATAATTGGCACAGTTGGGGCAATGATCATATTTGAATTTTCTGAAGCTGTATTTGTTATGGTATTTTACCATTTAGGTGAATTATTAGAAGATTATGCTACAGATAAATCAAGAGAATCTATTTCTAAATTAGTTAATAATATGCCTTTATTTGCTCATAAAGTTGACCAAAATGATCAAATAATTGAATTGAAACCTGAAGATATTAATATAGGTGATGTAATTAAGGTCTTACCAGGTGAAAAGATTTCTTTAGATGGAATTATTATTAAAGGAACAACAAGTTTAAACATGGTTTCTTTAACTGGCGAATCATTACCAAAAGAAGTAAAAGAAAACGATAATGTTTATTCAGGTGCTATTAATAATGATGGAGTTATTTATATTAAAGTCACTAAATTATTTAAAGATTCCACTTTATCTACCATCTTAGATTTAATAAATGCTGAAGAAGAAAAGAAATCTAAATCTGAAAAATTTATCACTAAATTTGCAAAGATTTATACTCCAGTAGTTGTTTTAGCTAGTGTATTGATGTTTGTTATTAAATACGGTTTAGCTGGTTGGGGAAATAATTATTCTCAAGCTTTATTTGATTCATGTACTTTATTAATTATTTCTTGTCCATGTGCTTTAGTTGTCTCTATTCCTTTAACCTTCTTTATTGGAATTGGTAGAGCAAGTAGATTTGGTGTTTTATTAAAGGGTTCTTCAAGTATTGAAAATCTAGCTAAAGCTGATACATTCATTTTTGATAAGACTGGTACATTAACAAAAGGTGAATTTGAAGTTGTTTCTTATTCAAGTGACAAAGTTTTAAAAATAGCTGCTTCTTTAGAAAGTAATTCTACTCATCCAATTGGTAAATCAATTGTTAAAAAATCATTAGAATTAAATCAAAAAGTAGACCAAGTCATAGATTTTAAAAATGAACAAGGTAAAGGAATTAAAGGCGTAATTAATTCTAAAAATTATTATATAGGTGATAAAAATTACGCTAAATCCTTAACAAAAGATTTAAAAGAAGTTGATTCTCCTTATAAAGTTTTATATGTAATTGAAGAAGATAAATGCATTGGTAATATTGTTATTGAAGATGTAATTAAGCCATCTTCTTATCAATTAGTAAAAGATATGGCTAAATTTAACAATACTAAATTAGTAATGCTATCTGGTGATAATCAAAAGATTGCTGATCAAGTTAAAGATGAATTGAATTTTGATGTGGCATATGGTGATTTATTACCTCAAGATAAATTAGATAGATTAAATAAATTAAAAGAGGAATCAAAAGCTCTAGTCTTTGTTGGAGATGGAATTAATGATGCTCCTAGCTTACTTGCTAGCGATGTAGGAATTGCTATGGGAGGACTAGGAAGTGATGCTGCTAAGCAATCTGCTGATATAATCATTTTAGATGATGATATGTCAAAGATTGCTAAAGCTAAAAACTTATCTAAGAAGACTATGAAAATTGTTATTGAAAGTATAGTAATTATCTTAGCAATTAAATTAGCAATATTTATTATAGCTAGCTTAGGACTACCTCAAATTGCTCCTTTCCAAATGTATTTAGCAGTTGTTGCTGATGTTGGAACTATGGTATTTGGAGTATTAAATAGTTTAAGAATTTATTATTTAAAAGATAAAGCTATTCAATAGAAATAAATATTTAATTGGATGTTTCTATAATTAGATTCATCCAATTTTTATTTAGTTGTTTTTTAAAGCTAAAACTATTATGATTTTATTAGTAGATAGAATGAAAAAATAAGAGGTTAATGTGTCTAATAAATTAAAATACGATATATTATCAATTCAAGATAGAGCTAATAAAGCCAAAGCTGAAAATAGAAGAATAGTTAATGGCTGCGCAGGTGTTTTATATAACGATGATAAATCTTTAGCGACTTATTCTTTAGTAAATCAAGCAATTGAATCTAGATTTGCTAGTTATTTAAATTATCCTTCTGTAATTGGTTCACCTATATATAAACAAGGTGTTTTAAATTGGGTGTTTGGTTCTAATCTAGATTTTGTAAATTCTAAATTTAACATTGCTTTTTCTGCTAGTTTAGGTGGAACTGGTGCAATTAGTATGACATTTAATTACCTAACTAGATTTTATAAAACTTGTGGAATAATTTCAGATGTTTTTTGGCCTAATTATTCTAATATTGCTAGAGTTAATAATTTGGATTTATTCACTCATAAAATGGTAGATAAATCTAATAATTTTAATTTTGATAATTTAGAAAAGGTGATAAAAGATAATATAGAAAAATATGAAAAAATTCTAGTAATTGTCAATGATCCTTGTCAAAATCCAACTGGTTTTTGTTTTCAAAAAGATGACTATATTAAATTGTATGCTTTGTTAAATAAATACAAATCTAAAGTTAGTTTGTTATTAGATATAGCTTATTTAGATTATGCTCCTATGGGATTTATTTTCCCATCTACATTAGATCAAGATATTCAATTTGATATGTTTTTAACTTTTTCAGCAAGTAAGAGTTTTGGTTTATATGGGGCAAGATTAGGTGGACTAATTTGTTTAATTGATAAATCTAAAAATTGTGAAGATTACAATTCTATTTTTCAAGAATATGGAAGAAGTACATATTCTTGCCCAAATAATATGGCTATGGGACCACTTAGTGAATTACTTAACGATTTAGATAAAGTAATTGAATTAAAAAAGGAAATTAAAATTAAAAACAACAGATTAAATGAAATTGGAAATATGGTAGCAAGTGCTTTAGATAGACTTCATATTTCTCATTTACCATATATGGGTGGATTTTATTTAACTTTCTATGTAGATGATGCTATTTCATTTTGCAAAGCTTTAGAATCTAAAGATATTTATTTTTCACCAATAAATAAAAAACAAGTGAGAATTGCAGTCTCAGGATTAAATAAAGAAGATATTAAAGAATTTGAAAAAAGGATGACATTATGAACCAAATAATTATAGATTTAGCAAATTTCCAAGTGGATTTTTCTTCTAAAGAGGCTTTAAATATTAAAGAATTGAAGATGTTTTTAAAGGCTTATTATGAAGATTATTTTCCTTTATTAAATAGTTCTAGCAAAAATATATTTCCTAAAAATGAAGAAGAATGTTATCTTTTCTTTTACAATATAATTTATAGAGATCAAAAATTATTAAATACTATTTATTATTATCCTCAAATTATTAAGGATGATATTTTAAATTTTGTTGATTCTATATATGACTATTATAGAAGCTTGACTAGATTTTTAATTTTTGTAAATACAAGCCAAAAGCAAATGTCTAGAAGACAAATGATGGTGCAATTTAATTTGCTTGCTACTAGTGTAGTTTCTTTTTATAGAGATATTTATGAAACTTGTTTAAATGGCGAACAAACTGTGTATAGAGTTTTACCTAGTGGAGCAAATGCAGGGGTATTATTAAAAGAAAGTGACATCAATTTAAAAAATGAATTGTCTTTTTTAAATCAAGTTCCTCTTTTAGAGGCTATAGTTACTCAACCTCCTTTTATTGTAAAAACTAAACAAAATAAGAGAATTGGTACATTTTTTGAGCAAAATCATTATGTAAGTGAAAAAGATTTTGATTATAAAAACGCATATGGTGTATTAGTGAAAATATATAATACAACAGGTTTAGTTTATTTTGATAAAGAATATTTAGGATATTTAGTTGCCTTAGGAAATTTATTTAAGATTGAATCTTATTCAAATAATCAAAATACAAAAATAGATTTTACAGTTTTATTTGGCACAACAAATGATGAAGATAAATCTTATTATTATCACCTTGATGATATGTTAGTAGGTGTTATGCCTAAAAAGGCTAACATAGATTATTTTGGCTATGTTAAAAAGATAATGCTAACACTATTCAATTTAAAAATGATTGAAAAGAAATTACTTCCAATTCATGGAGCTGGAATTAAGATTTCTAGTAAAGGAAAGACCAAAAACTTTGTCTTATTAGGAGATTCAGGAGCTGGTAAATCTGAAACAATTGAAGCGATTAAACACTTATATGAAAATCAATATCAAATAGACACTATCTTTGATGATATGGGAACTTTCCATATTAAAGATAATCTAGTTTATGCTACTGGTACTGAAATAGGAGCTTTTGTAAGACTAGATGATTTAGATCAAGGATATTCATTAAGATCTATTGATAGAGCGGTATTTTTTAACGTTGATCAAACTAATTCAAGGGTAGTAATTCCTATTGAATCATTTGAAATGACATATGATTTACATAAAGTGGATGCTTTCTTATTAGCTGATAATTATTCTGATTCAAGTGTTGGAATTGAGTTTTATAAAGATAGTAAACTAGCTAAAGCTGATTTTGAATTAGGAAAAAGAGTGGCCTTAAATACTACTCAAGAAAAAGGCTTAGTTTCCACTTATTTTGCTAACCCATTTGGAGTAGTTCAACAAAAAGAATTTGTAGAAACATATTTACAAGATTATTTTGATTGCTTATATAATAACAATGTTCCAGTAGGAAAAATATACACAAGATTATCCTTAGATAGAAAACAAGGCCCATATAAAGGGGCTAAGGCCTTAATTGATCTATTTGAATCATTAGACTAAAAGTTTATAAAACTCAATTAGTTGAAGATTTTACGTATATTTTTGATAAAACAATTTACACTTCAATATATACATATTAAAATAAAAGACATGGGAAAGTTAATTGTAATAGGCGAAAGTCTTATAGATAAAATCTTAGGTGAAGAATATGTAGGTGGAGCGCCTTTAAATGTTAGCTGCTATGCTAGTAAATATGTTCATGCAATCTTTTTAAATAAATTAAGTGAAGACTATATGTCTAAAAAGATATATGAGACTTTGATTAAGTACAATGTAGATACTTCATATATTAAAGTTGATAAAGATTCTTCAACATGTTATTCAAATGTCAGCTTAGATGAAAATAACGAAAGAACTTTTACTTTTAATTATGAAAATGCGTCTTTTACTAAATTAACTAAAGATGAAATTCCTTTTGATATTTTCCAAAAAGGAGATATTTTGTATTTTGGTAGTGTCTTCTTTTTAAGTGAGAATGGAATTGAAGCGACTAAAAAATGTATAGAATACGCTAATAAAAACAATATGAAAGTCGCATTTGATATTAATTATAGAGATAAATTATTTCCAAATGTTGAACAATTTAAAGATTTGACTGTGTCTTTTTTAAAACAAACTAATATATTAAAAATGTCTATAGAAGAATATAATTTGTTATTTGCAATTGATATAAATGAAATATTTACTTTTTATCCTAATTTAGAAACAGTGATTTTAACCTTAGGAGAAAATGGTGCAAAAATAATTACTAGAAATAATCAAATATATCAAGATGGAATAAAAGTCGATGTAAAAGATACTACTGGATGTGGGGATGCATTTTTTGGCACTTATTTAGGCTTAATATTATTAAATCAATTTAATGATGAAGAAATATTAAATAAATGTGTTCAATTATCAAGTAAAGTCGCTAGTTATAAAGGAGCTTTAATCCCTTTAGAATGTCTTGATTAACAATTAAGTTAGTTAATATAAGAAAGTATATGAGTGCAATTTGGTACTCTTTTCAATGTATAATATTAAGTGGCTTTAAAAGGAGATTTAGACATGATAAACGATAAAATTGTAATTAAAGGCGCAAAAGAAAATAACCTTAAAAATGTCGATTTAACAATTCCTAAAAATAAATTAGTAGTCTTTACTGGAGTATCTGGTTCAGGTAAATCTACTTTAGCATTTGATACTATTTATGCAGAAGGACAAAGAAGATATATAGAATCTTTATCTAGCTATGCTAGACAATTTTTAGGCTCATATGAAAAACCAGATGTCGATTCAATTGATGGATTAACTCCTGCTATTAGTATCGATCAAAAAACTAAATCTCATAACCCTAGATCTACAGTTGGAACAGTTACTGAAATTTACGATTATTTAAGATTATTATATGGAAAAATAGGTGAAGTTTATTGTCCTACTCATCATATTAAAATCCAAGCTTTAAGTGCAGAACAAATTACAAATATCGTTTTAAAAAATAATTTAGGAAGTAAAATCACACTCTTAGCTCCTTTAGTAAGAAACGAAAAAGGCACACATTATGAAACATTAGAAAAATTTTTAAAAGCTGGTTTTTCAAGAATGAGAATTGATAATGGAGAAGAAACTAGATACCCAAGTGTTCCTTTATTAAATAAAAATCAAAAGCATAACATCGACATAGTTGTTGATAGAGTTATTTTAAAAGAAGACTCAAAAGATAGAGTCTTAGAAGCTATAAAAGCCTGCTTAAATATCGCAAATGGTTTTGTAGAAATAGATGTTGATGGAAAAATAAATCTTTATTCAGAACATCATTCTTGTCCAATTTGCGGATTTGCAGTTCCTAAAATTGAACCTAGATTATTTTCATTTAACAACCCATTAGGTTGTTGTGAATACTGCAATGGCTTAGGAAAAACTATTTCAGTAGATCTTTCTTTATTAATTCCTAATGAAAATCTCACAATTGAACAAGGAGCAGTTAGATTTTATACAGTAAATAAAATTGAAGCTAATGTAGTAGACTGGTCAGATTTAAAAGCAGTTTGTAAAAAATATGAAATTCCTACTGATATTCCTTATAAAAAATTAACTAAAGAACAAAAAGACATTATATTATATGGACCAAAAGAAGAAGTGAATTACCAGTATAGAACAAATAGTGGTTCATTAATTAATAAGTGTGTAACTGAAGGTGTAGTAGATAAAATAAATAGACTTTATTCAACTACTTCTTCTAATATGATGAAACAATATTATGAATTATTTATGGGCAGTAAAATATGTCCTAAATGTAATGGTGCAAGATTAAATGATAAGGTTTTAGCAATAAAAATTAATGATAACAACATTTATGATTTAACTCAAAAACCATTAAATGATTTGCTCAACTGGTTTAAGAATTTAAAACTAGATGAAACTAAAGCCAAGATTGCAGATTTAGTAATTAAAGAAATTATTAATAGACTTACTTTCTTATGTGATGTAGGACTAGAATATTTGACTTTATCTAGAGAAGCTATGACTTTATCAGGGGGGGAATCTCAACGTATTAGACTAGCTACTCAAATTGGTTCTAAATTATCTGGTATTACTTACGTATTAGATGAACCAAGTATTGGCTTACATCAACGCGATAACGATAAGTTAATTAAGACCATGCAAGAAATGCGTGATTTAGAAAACACTATGATAGTAGTTGAACATGATGAAGACACAATGTTAGCTGCTGATTGGATTGTCGATGTAGGAATTGGAGCTGGAGAACATGGTGGAAACATAATATTCTCTGGAAAACCTAGTGATTTTTTAAATTGTAAAGAATCAATAACAGCTTCATATTTATCAAAAAGGAATAAAATTGAAGTCCCTAATATTAGAAGACAAGGTTACAAGAATTTAACTATTAAGGGCGCTAGATGCCACAACTTAAAAAATATAGATGTGGATTTTAAAATTGGTGCACTTAATTTAGTGACTGGTGTATCTGGATCTGGTAAATCAAGTTTAATTACTGAAATATTATATAAAGCAGCAAATAAAATGCTTGGAATTGGTAAAGAAGTTCCTGGTGAACATGATCAGATTATTAATTTAGATCACTTTGATAAGGTTATTAATGTTTCTCAAGATCCTATTGGTAAGACTCCTAGATCAAATCCTGCTACTTATATTAAGGTGTTTGATGATATTAGAGATTTATTTGGCAATACAAAACAAGCTAGAGCTAAAGGCTTTGATAAATCTTCTTTCTCATTTAACGTAAAAGGAGGAAGATGTGAAAATTGTTGTGGTGATGGGGTTACTAGAATCAGCATGAATTTCTTGCCTGATGTTTATGTTACTTGCCCAGTTTGTAAAGGTAAACGTTACACAGAAGAAATCTTAGAAGTCACTTATAAAGATAAAAACATTTATGATGTTTTAAATATGAGAGCTGAAGATGCGTATAAATTCTTTGAGAATATCCCACTAATTTCAAGAAAATTAAAAACACTAGTAGATGTTGGATTAGGCTATATAAAACTTGGACAAGCTTCTAATACCTTATCTGGAGGGGAAGCTCAAAGAGTTAAATTAGCTTATGAATTAGAAAAAGTCGCTACTGGCAATACTTTATATATTTTAGATGAACCTACTACTGGATTATCAACTTACGATATTTCTAAATTGCTAAATGTTTTAAATGAATTTGTTGATAATGGTAATACTGTTATTGTTATTGAACATAATCTTGATTTTATAAAATGTGCAGACTGGATTGTTGATTTAGGACCTGAAGGTGGTCAAAATGGTGGAGAAGTAGTTTGTATGGGTACTCCTGAACAAGTTTGTGAATGTAAAAAATCATATACAGGACAATATTTAAAGAAATATTTAGAAAAATAAATTATTTGTAATATGTAAGTTGAATTAGACTTGCATATTTTAATTGCATATATTTTATTAAAATATATGTTTAGTGTATAATTAAAAATGGTTATTAATTATGCCTAATACATTTTGTTCGATTATTGAATTTGCTAATCACTTTGATTTAAAACCAGTTTTTACATCCGCAAATTCTTTAAGTAAAAATATCTTAGTTGTTGAAGTTGATAGACCTGGGTTAGAAATGACTGGCTTTTTTGATTATCATCAAAAGAAAAGAGTTGTTTTGATTGGTAAAAAGGAAGTAGCTTATTTACAATTACTTTCTTATGAAAAAGCTTATGAAGTATTTTTACAAATATGCGATAAGGAAACTCCTGGAATTGTTATTTGTCATGGTATTGAATGTCCTGGGGTAATTGTTGCTGCTGCTAAACAAAAAGATTGCGCAGTTTTTAAAACTGATATTGAAACTAGTGCCTTTGAAGCTGATGCTTTAAATTTCTTATCTGAAAAATTAGCTCCTTGTGTATCAATTCATGCTAACTTAATGGAAATATTTTCAGAAGGTGTACTTATTAAAGGTGATTCAGGTATTGGTAAATCTGAAGTTTCATTAGACTTAATTAAAAGAGGTCATTGTTTAGTAAGTGATGATAAAGTTGAAATTAAAAGAGTTAGAGACACTTTAGAAGGAATGGCTCCTGAAATTATTTATGGAATGATGGAATGCCGTGGTATTGGTATTGTTGATGTTTCAAGAATGTTTGGTATTAATTCTTTAAAAAGAAAAGTTAGAATTAATTATTGTCTTGAATTAATTAGATTAGATAAAAATGTATCTTTTGATAGACTTGGAAATCAAAATTTAACTGAGAATTATTTAGGAATTGATATTCCATTAATTAAATTGCCAGTTTCTCCTGGTAGATCAGTAGCTGAAGTTATTGAAGTTGCAGTAACAAATCAAAAATTAAAAGAAGCTGGATTTGACACTGCTAAAGAATTTGAAAAAAGATTAATTGATTTCCGCAATAAGTCGATGAAAAAATAATAGGAGAATTGAAAATGAATATTTTAAGTTATATAAACAAAATAAATATATTCGGTGTAGATATTTATTTTTATGCTTTCTTTATTTTAGGTGGAGCTTTAGTGGCTTTATTCTTATCTAGCTTTCATGGTCATGAAAAAGGCTATCCATGGAGTTTATTTGATACAGTATTTATCATTGCCTTGCCTAGTGGAATTATTGGTGCAAGAATATGGTATGTAATTGCTGAATGGGAACGTTTTGCTCCTAATCCAATGGAAATGTTTGCTTTTAGAGATGGTGGATTAGCTATTCAAGGTGGGGCATTATTAGGTGCGACTGTTGGTATTATCTTCTGTTTAGTTAGAAGAAAAGGCATGGACGTATTTGAAATTGCTGATTTTGCTGTTCCTACTATTTTAGTTGCTCAAGCAATTGGAAGATGGGGAAATTTCTTTAATCAAGAAGTTTATGGTCAAACTGTAAATAGTTCTGCTTGGTGGTTACCTTCATTTATTCAAAATCAAATGGTTATTGGTGGTTCTTATAAAGCGCCTTTGTATTTTTTAGAAGGGGTAATTAATTTAGGTGGATATATTATTTTAAGTAGAGTCATACCTACTCTAATGGGAAAACATTATAAAAATGGTGATATGACATTTGCATATTTTATCTTCTATGGAATTGTTAGAGTTGTTCTTGAACCAGTTAGAGATGGTAAGTTTAACATGGGTGGAGAAGATAATATGAGAGCTGTATACATGGCTATTGGATATATTGGTGGGGGATTATTATTGATATTAATTAATCACCTTATTAGAAATAAATTAGAAAAAGACCCTGATTTATTTAAGAGAATGTTTAGTAAATAAGATGAAATATAATGCTGTTTTATTTGATTTAGATGGCACATTAATTAATACTGATTTATATGTAGTGTGCAACTATACTCATCTTTTTAAAAAATATGATATTTCTAGATTACCAAGTTTAAAAGAGATGGTTTATTTTTCTGGTCCTCCTTTAGTAGAAATATTTGCAAAATATCTTCCTGACATTGATGTTAATTTATTAAAGAAAGACTTTTTAGAATATTCTTTAGCTCATTCTAATGAGTTATCTTTATTATATGAAAACGAAAAAGAAGTCTTATCTAGATTAAAAGAAAATGGAATTAAGCTAGGGTTAGTTACAAATAAGGGTAAAGATGCTATGGAAGATTGTTTAAAATATTTTGGCTTAGATAAATATTTTGATAGTATTTTCTATTTAGAAAAATGTGAAAAATGCAAGCCAGATCCTTGGCCAATACTTGCATGTATAGATGAATTAGGACAACAAAAAGAGCATTGTTTATATGTAGGGGATGATAAATATGATATCATTGCTGCAAATAAGGCTAATGTAGATTCTTGCCTAGTAAAATTTGGACTTAAACAAGGACTTGAAGAATATAATCCTAAATATGTTGTAGAGTCTTATTTAGAATTAGAAAGGATAATTTATGGAAGAAAATAAAGTTTATGATGCTGCTATTATTGGAATGGGCCCAGCTGGAATTAGCGCTAGCATATATTTAAAAAGAGGTGGAATTGACCCACTTTGTTTTGAAATGGGAGAAGTAGGTGGAACATTAAATAAATTAGAAGAAATTGAAAATTATCCTTCTTTTGTTGGAAGTGGTAAACAATTAGCTGAATTAATGAAAAAGCAACTTGAACATTTCAATATCAATGTAATTAAACAACAAGTATTAAGTGTAAATGATAATTTTGATGGTACATATTTAATTAGAACTGTCGGTTCTACTTATTTAGTAAAAGGTGTAATTATTGCAAGTGGAATAAAACAAAATCCAATTACTATTCCTGGAGGAAATAAATACAACAATTTAGGAATATCTAGATGTGCAGAATGCGATGGTCCTTTTTCTAAAAATAAACCAGTTGCAGTATTTTCTTCTAATTCAAATGGGGCAAAAGAGGCTTTGTATTTAGCAACTATTTGTTCTAAAGTTTATTTTATTAACCCAGAAGAAAATATCAGTGGCGATCAAGAAATAGTTAATAGATTAGCTAGTTTAGATAATGTAGAAATCTTTAATTCTACAAAGATTAAAGATACTGCAGGAACTAGAAAAATAGAAAAAATATTATTATCTAGTGGAAAAGAATTAGATGTAAATGCCTTATTTATCTTTATTGGCGCTACTCCAATAACTGAATTTTTAGGATATATGGATATCACTGATAAATTTGGTCAAATTAAAGTAGATGATAAAATGCAAACTTCTCAAAAAGGAATATTTGCATGTGGGGATGATAGAGTTACTCCTCTTAGACAAGTAATTACAGCAGTAAGTGATGGTGGATTAGCTGGAATAGGATTAAGAAATTATTTAAGAAACAATGGCAAATAATCTTCAAACATTTTCAAAAAGAATCAAAGATGAACTAGTTTCAAATGAATACACTCTTGAAGAAAAGCAAGGGATTCTTTCAGCATTTATAAATAGTGTTGGGTCTATTTCTATATTTCCTCATTTTAGTTTAAGAATGCAGTCTTCTTCTTCTAAAACTGCGAAGTTTATTTATTCATTATTAAAAGAATTATATGGTATTTCGCCTTCTTTAAATTACACTAAACAACTTAGATTAGATAAGAATACTATTTATCATATTGAAGCTGATGAAAAGATTGAATTTATTTTAAAAGAATTAGAAATAAGTAATGGACTGGAAAAACTAATTCCAAATGTCATGGTAGATGATTCTCATTTTAGAGGATATTGTGTAGGACTATTTTTAGCAAATGGGCAAATATCAGATCCAAAAGGTAAAACATATTATTGTGAATTATCTTTTCAAGATGAAAAACTCGCTAAAATAATTTTAAAGAAACTATCCCATTTTAAAGAAGTAGACACAATGGACTTTAAGATTGTAAAAAGAAGAAATAGATTTGTTCTTTATTTAAAAAAGTCTGATCAAATAAGCGTGTTTATGTCATTTATTGGTGCAATAGAACTCATGTTTGAATTTGAAAATGCTAGAATTGATAAAGATACTTTTAATATAGATAATAGATTAAATAATTGTACACAAGCAAATTATTTTAGAGCTTTAAAAACAGGAGAATCTAATTTAGAAGATATTAAAGTATTAGAAGAATTTTATGGAGAATCTCATTTTAATGAAAAGACATTAGTCTTAGTAAATTTAAGAAAACAAAATAAAGATGCTTCATATAAAGAAATAGCAGATATTTTGTGTGATCAAGGAAATTTTATTTCTAAATCAGGAGTTGCCCACATATTTAAAAAATTAAATTTAGAAGCTAATAAAGTAAGAGAAAAGAATAAGAAATAAGCTGAATCTTATTCTTTTTATTTTTGATAAAAAATTATATAAATATGTGCTAGAAGAACAAAAAAGTTAGTTTTCAATCTATTAAAATTAAAGTATGTTCAAATTGAAAAAGGAAAATATATTATGCGTAAAATCAACTTCACTTTAGTGTTATTATCAACACTTTTATTAACTTCATGTAACTTTATAACAAATAAGAATTCATCTTCATCTAATTTAGATGATAGTTCTAATATGAGTCTTAGTTTTGAGTCTAGTTTAGAAAATAGTTCTAGTAAAAATACTTCTTCTAATTCTAAAACTAGCACAACTAGTCAAGATGTAGTTTCATCAAGTTCTAGCTCATCTTCAAAAGAAGAATCTATTAGTTCAAGTAAATCATCTAGTGAATCTAGTTCAAGTAAGTTATCTAGTTCATCTACTTCAAGTTCAACTAGTTCAACTAATGTTGATGTAAATATAAGCGTAGTGAATAATTCTTCAAACAGATTAGCCTTACAAATTGATAAAGGAACTATTTCTTCTTTAAGTTATAAATTGTCTAGTGAATCTAGTTATATTAATTTAGATAATGAATGTATTAGTGGAACTAAAGCTACTATTTTAGGACTTAAAAAAGGAAATTATGATGTTAAAATCAAGACATCTGAAAATAAAGAAGTAAGTTTAAATAACATAGCAGTAGAAAAACAAGATATGTCAGGATATGCTACTTTTAATAAAACAACAATTGGAGCATATAATCTAGATGGAAGCTTACAAGCAAATGCTAGTGTTATTTATGTAAATGATTCAAATAAAAATAATGTTCAATTAAAAGTTGGTTCTAAAACATATAATGGTTTAGGAAATATTTTAAAAAATATTTCTAATATAACCACTCCTTTAGATATTAGAATTGTTGGTTCAATTAATACAAATCAATTTAAAGTGAAAGAATTTACTCCGTTTGTAGAAGGAGAAGATCCATCTGATAGTCAATATGCAGAACGTTTCCAAAATACTTTAGAAACTACATATACAAATTTAGATGGATTAACTAGTAAAATATTTGGTCCTTCTAGTAGCAGCTTTGATTATGGTATAGAAATGACTTTTTCTAAAAAGACATCATATAAAGACACTGATTCAGCTTTTAATATGATGTCAGTTAAAAATGCTTCTAATTTAACAATTGAAGGATTATTTGATGGCACTATAAATCAATGGGGATTCAATTTTAAAGAATGTAATTCTGTTGAAGTTAGAAACTTAACATTTAAAGATTATCCTGAAGATGCTTGCTCATTTGAAGGAAGTTCAAAATCAATTACAAGTAGTTCTAATTTCTTTTTACATAACAACACTTTCTTAGTTGGTAAAAATAACTGGGATTTAACTCAAGAACAAGATAAACATGAAGGAGATGGTTCTTCAGATATTAAATATTTATCTAATTATACATCTAGTTATAATCACTTTATTAAATGCCATAAAACTGGATTAGTAGGTGGGGGAGATACTCAAATGACTCAAAATGTCACCTTCCATCATAATTATTATGAAGAAGTATCTAGTAGATTACCTTTAGGTAGACAAGCTAATATGCACATTTATAATTGCTATTATAAAAAGTGTGGAACTGGTCAAGATATAAGAGCTAACGCTTTTGTGTTATCTGAAGCAAATTATTTTGAAAATACTAATTATCCTCAAAAAGTAACAAAAGTAGAAAGCAATAATTATTATCCAAATATTAAATCATATAATGACATATTAACTGGATGTAAAAACGCTTCTCAAGCAACTGTAGTTACTTCTAGAGAAACAACAGTTGAAAATAAATGCAATCCTAATGGAATAGATTTATCTAGTTTTGATACAGATCCAAATTTGTTTTATTATGATTCAGATAATAAAGTATCTAAAGTAGAATTGCTAAATAATGTTAAAGATGTTCCTAGTTTTGTAACAAAGAATTCAGGTAATTTATATTTATAAAATAAAAATCAAATAAAATTTAAAACTCCAGATACAATCACCTGGAGTTTTTATTAATGAAAAGCACCTCTATAGAGGTGCATTAGGGGAGTTATAGATTAACATTTATTAGTTAATCAGTCAATAGAAAAATTAAAAAATTATGAAATTAATTTTTGCTGACCTTATTAAAAACTCCTTTTTTATAATAAATAATATAAATAGCAGTTACAAATATACAACAAACTACCCACGCTAATGGTTCAGTTATACATTCTCCTATAAATCCTAATTTAGGCACCCAAATTAATCCTGAAATTATTTTAAAGGTCAATTCTATTAAGCTAGATAAAAAGGGAATTATCTTTCTTTTGAAGGCTTGTAATGCATTTCTAATAATTACTAATATTCCTTCAAATAAATAAAATGGAATCGTGATTTTAACATACATGACAGCATTATCAATAATTAATGGATCATCTGAATTAGATATTAATTTACATAATGGTCTTTCTAATAAATACATAAATAATATTAATAAGCTCCAAATAAATAATATAAAACAAGTTTTTATTACTCCTTGGTTAGCCCTTTTTAAATTATTTGCGCCATAATTTTGAGAAACAAATACAGAACAAGAAGTAGCTAAACTTGAAGCGACTTGTAATAGTATTTCAACTATTTTTCTTCCAGTAGTTCTTCCACTTATTATTTGACTTCCTAGTTTATTAACTGCACTTGACATTACTATCCCACCAATTGTAAAAACTGAGTTCATTAAGCCCATTGATAAGCCGGTTGTTAATATATCTATATATGAGTTTTTATCAAATTTAAAATCGTTCTTATTTATTCTTAATTGAGGATATGCTTTATAAATATAAATTGAAAGAATAATTACAGAAATAATTTGAGAAATAATTGTAGCTAGACTAGCTCCTTTTACTCCCATTTTAAATACGCAAATTAATAATAAATCACCTAAAATGTTTAAAATACAGCTAAATATTAATATGTAAATTGAAACTAAAGAATTTCCTAAGGCTCTAATTATTCCACTTAATGTATTAAACATCATCATTGCTAAAATACCAATTGAATTAATGATGTAATACTGTTTGCTCATTACATAAATATCTTCTGGAACATTTATTAATTTAAAGACCCAATCAGTTGTAAATAATGCTAAACAAGTAATTGATAATCCTAAAATTATGTTAATTACAATAATATTAGCAATAGTCTTTTTGATATTTAAATTATCTTTTCTTCCAAAATAATTTGAGATGATAATTGAAGCCCCATATCCCATTCCATTTGTAAAACTTACAATTAAAGAATTGATGCTGCTAGTAGCTCCTATTGCTCCAATTGCAACATCTCCAATAAATCTAGATGCGATTATTGTATCTACAAAACTATATAATAAGTGAAATAAATTTCCAATAAATAAAGGTAAACCAAAAGAAAGTATTACTTTATATATATTTCCTTTAGTCATATCAATGGTGTTGCTTTTCATAATTTTACTTCCAAGTAATATTTTATCTTTTATGCAGTATTAAAATCTAGGAGGATTAATTTTAAAAGATTGAAATTAGATTAGTTATGGAGAGTTACAATAAGTATGTGTTTAGATAGTTTGTATGGATATTGTAATAGTTAAGAAAGTGCACTTTCTTAACTATTACAAAAACCTTTCAGTA
>CAVHUN010000029.1:0-17294 GCA_963639175.1 uncultured Prevotella sp. | reverse complement strand
ATAAAGTTATTAACATTATCAAAAAGATTACACATAATTATTGACAAGTCTCAAATAAGAATTAAAAACTAGTTTAATAGTCTAAAGGATTTATATATAAATGAATAAGGTATAAATATAAGTGCTAAATCCTTTAATATTTTTAAATAGTATTTTGAGTCATTATAAATACTTTATTAATATACAATTTATTTTGATTATAAAATTGATAAAAGCGTTCATTTTTATGCTTGATATGATACATAATTACTAAAAGCATTCTTTAAAATTATAAAAATATTACAAATATATAAAAAATGTATCAAAAATAGTTGACAATTGAATTAATTGTGATACAATGTAAATGTACTTAGGGACAAGGAAAAGAAAAAAGTTCCTAAATAAGGAGGTTACAATATGAAAAGATTATTAACTGCAATAGCTTGTGCAACAATGTTAGTTGGTGGATGTACAAGTGCAAAAGCATCAAATGTTAATCAAGCAGCTGCACCTATTGTTGAAACTGATTCTAAAAATGTAGCAAGTGCTAGTAAGCCTTCTTTAAGTGTTAATTTAGATAACAATGAAGAATTAGACTGGTTATCTAAATCTATTTTAGATAGTGGTACTTCTTTCTTAAAGTCTGGTATTTCTAGTTTAGCTGAATATGCATTTAAAGCTGCTTGTGCTGAAATGGGTATTGATATTAGAGATGCTCAAACTAAAAAGTTAGATCAAATTATTGAACAATTAGATAAGATTTCTTTACAAGTTAAACAAGGAATTGAAGATCTTACTAAGAAAGCTCAACAAGTTCAAGATTCAACAACAATGAATGAAGTAATTGGTCTTATTAACGATGTTAAATCTCCTGTTATTGCTGAATTGAAAATTCTTGAAGATATTGCAAGAAAAGAAAATGATCCTAATTATGATAAAGAATCTTTAAAACAACAAAAGGAAACATTTGTTGATGAATTTGAAAAGAAACTTAACTTTAAAAGTTTATCTAACCAAGTTTGGCATACAACTGAATTATTAGCTATAAAATTAGCAAATCCTAACCAAGTTAAAAAATCTCAAACTTTAATGGATTTATATGATAATACTTTAGGCGCTAATGATGTTTGGGATTATCAATCATATTTCCCTAGAATCAAGTTTATTCAAGAATGTTCATTCTTATTAAATTCATTAGCTATTTTAGCTAAATTAGATGCTAGTAGAGAAATAAGTAAATATCAACCTGGTGATTCTAATATTGAAGGTGTTAAATCAGGTATTGAAGATATGTGTAAAGCTGTTAATAACGTCAATGGTATTTTCCAAAAGGAACTTCAAAAATTAGGCGAAATTAAAGCAAGACACGATGATGAAAATAATCCAACAATGTCACACTTAAAAAGAACATTTGATAAAGATGGATTTGTTCATATTTCTACTGATTATACAGTCTCAGCTTATTTAGCTACTGTTAGTGTAGATGATGTATGTTGGCAAAATACAGTTGCTGATTTCTACAACGATGGTTATAGTCACTGCTTTAAAACATTTGTTGCTGATGATACCTTCTATCAAACTGTCTACAATGATTATTCTTTCTATGCAAGTAATTACCAAGTAGATAAAGGTTATGATATGAAACAATACTTGAAAGATTTAGGATTTAAAGTTCCCGCTTCAAGACAAAAAGATTTCGATGATGCTATTGGTATTTATAAAAATATTGATGTAAGTGTAAAAGGAAGAGGATTCTTAAGAGGTAGAGATTATTATGCTTACTACAATTACTATGATTGGAATGGTAAGTTATCAAAAAACGATTTCTGTAGAGTTGGTGAAACATTCTGGAATAACTATGATGATGAAACAGTTTATAAAGATAACATTGATAAAAAGATGATTACCTTTGTAAATCAAGATAATCAACACTTATTAGGAACTACATATTATACAATTGCTCAACGTTGTGATAAAAGTTCTTCTCAATTAATTAATCACTTCTATAGAGGTAATAAGACTAATGATGATAAATTAGCTCCTTATAAAGTTAATTAATAAATGAATAAAAAAATATGGGTGTTTTCAATAAAATGAAGACATCCATTTTTAATGGGAATAGAATTTAACAAAGAATAAAAATTGAATATTTATGGTAAATGTACATTATTTTGAAAAATTAGTCAGTCAATTATGAAAATAAATTGTTAAAAATAAATATAATAACTTATGATTTTTGCTATAAGGGTAAGCTTAAAATATTTGCAACTATAGTTTATAAATATGAGTAATTTTTGGGATATATAATTATAAATATAATTATACGGCTTTATTAAAAGGCTTAAACGATATATAATAACTAGGAAAGTTGGTATTGAAGAATGTTTAAATTAATTAAAAGAATGAAAATAGCTAGCATGATTATTCAAGTTATTGGTTTAGCTAGCGCTATCACTATATTCTTGTGTTGTTATTTCTTAGCAGATACAATGTCAGAATTCACAAACTTATATTTTTTATTAGCAGGATCGTTTTTAGTTGCAATTTCTGTTTTACAGGCAATGATTGTCTTTATTTATTCATTTAAGCTAAATAGAAAAAGACATATTACAGATTTAAAAGCTAGTGATATTGTTGGAAATGATATTGGGGCAGCTTATAATTTTGGCCAAATCGGTTTAATTGTTGTTGATAATGATGGCAATGTATTATGGTTAAATGATTTCTTAGTTGATAGAGGAATTAATATTGTTGATACTAATATTGCTAATTTTGATCAACAATTGTCTGATATCTTTGTTAGAAAATCTGAAGATGATTCTTTAAATACATGTAATATTGTTTACGATAATAAAAATTATCAAGTTAAATATATTAAAGGCGCTAATTTATTTGTTTTAAAAGATAATACTGCTTATGAATCGCTTTTAAAGAATAAAAATGATCATGAACCAGTTATTGGTTATTTCAAATTAGATAACTATCAAGATATGGTAGCTTCAAGTGATATTGAAAAAGTTCAAAAAGAATCTGAATTAAGAAAATTAGTCACAGATTATTTTGAAAAGTTCAACTGTTTAGTTAAGTTTGTTAACGTTGATTATTATTTAATTTTATTAGTTCAAGAAGACTTCCAAAAATTAGCAGAAGATAAATTCTCAATTATTAAAACTATCGCTAATAAATATTCAAAAGAAAGTTTAACTGCTTCTTTAGCTTTTGGATATGGTTTCCCAGATTACAATAGAAATAACACATTAGCTAGCGACGCACTTAATTTAGCATTAACTAGAGGTGGCAACCAATGTGCTATTGCTCCATTTGGTGAAAATGTTGTTTTCTATGGCTCTGGAAATAATGAATCTAAAAATCAAAATAACAGAGTTAAAATTAATGCTAACGCCGATTTATTTAGACAAAATATTAAAAAATACGACAATGTAATTATTGTTCCACACATGTTTGCTGATATGGATGCAATTGGTGCATGTTTAGGTGTATATGCTATTTGTAAATCATATAAAATCACTGCAAATATTGTATATGAACCAAGAAATGTTGAATCAAGTACAGATAAAGCAAGTAGAACTTGTTTACCTGATGAATATTTCCAATCAATATTTGTTAATTTAGAAGATGCAAAAGCTTTAAAACATCCTAATACATTGATAATAATGGTTGACCATAACTCAGTTAAACAATCTATCACTCCTCAATTAATTGATGAAAGATACGATAATATTCTTATTATTGATCATCATCCTTTACAAGCTAACTCAGTTAAAGATACTGTATTTTCAGATGTTGATACTGGTTCAAGTTCAACTTGTGAATTATTAACTTTATATATTGATTCATATAAGATTAAGATTGATTTATCTAAAGAAGCTGCAACTATCATGCTTTCAGGTATTTATCTTGATACTGCTAACTTCAAGCAAAAGACAAGAATATTAACTCATGAAGCTTGTATTATTTTGATTAGACAAGGAGCTGATGAAAAATTAGCTAGAGATTTCTTAAAAGAAGATTATGAGAAATTTGCAGTTAAAAGTAAGATTGTTTCAAATGTTCAAACTCTTAATAGAGGAGTATTAGTAGCATGTGCAGAAGATTCTATGATTGTAGATGCTGCAATGTTAGCTTCAGTATGTAATGAATTAAAAGAAATTGAATCTACTAAGATTTGCTTTGCAATTGGTAAAGTAAGTGAAGATGATGTTTATGTTTCTAGTAGAGGAAATGGTGAAGTAAACTGTGAAGTTATAATGAGACATTTAGGTGGTGGTGGACATGTTTCAGCAGCTGCCACAAAAATAAAAGGTGTTAGCGTAAGTGAAGTTGAAGATCAATTAAAGCATGTGCTTGATCAATATTTAGCTGATGCTACTATAACAAATTCTGATAAACAAGAAGATTAAAAGGAGGTAAAATCATGAAGGTTTTATTAATTAAAGATTTAAAAAATGTTGGAAAAGCTGGAGAAATTAAAGAAGTTAGTGATGGATATGGCGCTAATTATGTAATTGCTCAAGGCTATGGCAAATTATTAAATGAAAAAGTAATGGGTGAATATAAAGCTCAACAAAAGAAATTAGCAATTCAAGAAGAAGAAAATAAACAAGCTGCAATTAATTTAGCTACTCAATTAGAAAAAATAGTTTTAATATTTGAAGCTAAGGTTGGAAAACAAGGTCAAATGATTGGTTCTATTTCTACAAAAGCTGTTGTTGAAAAATTAAGAAAAGATTATCAAATCTCAATTGATAAGAGAAAATTTATCGATAAATATCAATTAAATGCATTTGGTGTAACTAAATTAAGAATTGAATTACATAAAGGTGTTATTGGAACAGTAACTATTAAAATAGTTGAACAAAAAGGTGAATAAAAATGACAGATTCAAGCGAATTACTTGAAGCTGAAAAATCATTGATTAGTGGATGCATTCAAGATAAGGATATCTTTTATAAGGCTAGTGGAAGCATTGAGCCAAGCGATTTTGAGTCTGAAAATTTAAGACTAATTTTCAATGATTTAACTGAATTAAGAACTCAAAAAGGTGGAGCTGATTTAGCTAGTTTAATTGACTATATGGGTTTTAAAAAGACTCTTGATCAAATTAAAGGTGGAAAGAACTTTATATTGGAATTAGTTACTACTTATCATCCTGTTTTAGATGAAATTAGTTATTATGTAAAAACTATAAAAGATAATTCTTTAGCAAGAAAATTCTTTAGAACCGTTCATCAAATTGAAGATGATTATAACAATAAATCAATTACTGATATTTCAGAATTTATTGGTGGAGCTGAAACTAGACTTATTGAAATTACTAATTCAAGAAGCGTTTCAGATTTTAAAGCACCTAAAGAAGTTATCACTTCATTAAATACTAGATTCCAAGAAGAATATAAATTTAGAAAAGAAAACAATATTAAAGAATCATATTTAATAGGTTATCCTACTGGGTATGAAGATTTAGATAAAATGACTGGTGGATTTCAAACTGGTGAAACTGTTATCTTAGCTGCTAGACCTAGTGTTGGTAAAACTGCTTTTGCTTTGAATTTGGCTCATAGAAGCGCTAAAGCTAATAGACCAGTAGCTATATTTTCTTTAGAAATGTCTGCTGAATCAGTCATGCTAAGAATTTTAAGCATGGAATCAAAATTAACAACATTTCAAATTACTCAATTATCTTCTGGAGAAGAAAGCTATTATGAAACTCAAGAAGAAGTAATGAATAGACAATCCTTGATGGATGCTCAAGCTACATTGCAAAATGAGCCTCTATTTATTGATGATTCTTCTTCTTGTAAAGTTGCTGATATTGTTGCTAAAACAAGAAAATTAAAAGCTAAATATCCTACATTATCCTTAGTAATAATTGACTATTTAGGTTTAATTACAACATCTAATAAATCTAGTCAAATGAATAGAACAAATGAAATTGGTGAAATTACTCGTTCATTGCATAATATGGCAAGAGATTTAAATGTTACTTGCTTAGTTTTATGTCAGCTTTCAAGATCAATTGAAACTAGAATTGGTCATAAACCACAAATGTCAGATTTAAGAGATTCAGGTAATATTGAACAAGATGCTGATAAGATTTTCACTTTGTTTAGACCTGATTATTATAAAGATGATGATCAAGCAAAAAAGCCAGGTCAATTTTCTAAACCAAGTGAACAACAAGTTCAAGTAAATGTAAATCCTGATGTTTCTCCAACCACCTTATCTTTATTAAAAAATAGAAATGGTCAATTAGGTGAAATAAAGTTTTCATTCTATAAAAAATATTGCCGTTTTGAAGCAATGGTAGATGAAACTAAATTACCTCCTGATCCAAACATGAATTAATATGAAATATTGTGTATTTTCTAGTTCCTCTAAAGGGAATTGTACTTTTATCAATTATAAAAACACTTCAATTTTAATAGATTTTGGTTGCTCTAAAAAAAGAGTAGTAGATGGCTTAGCCTTATTTGGACTTGGCTTAGATGATGTTGATAAATTATTAATTACTCATTCTCATTCAGATCATATTAAAAATATTAAATATATACCTGAAGAAAAATATTTAGTATCTCCAGGTGTCTTAAAAGATAGATTAGAAGAAGAACAATATCTTTATTTTTATAAAGATATTAAAGTAGGAGATTTAACTATTACTCCTTTACCTTTATCACATGATGTAATTAACACCACTGGATTTTTAATTAAAGATGATAATGGTGAATCTTTAACATATATAACTGATACTGGTTATATTAAAGATAAAGTTTTAGATATTATTAAAGGGTGTACTTATTATATTTTTGAATCTAATCACGATACAAAAATGTTATATACTTCTAAAAGAGAATCTTATTTAATAAGTAGAATACATTCAGATAAAGGACATTTAGATAATGTTGCAAGTGCAAGTTATTTAGCTGATTTAATTACTCCTAATACAAAAGAAATTACATTAGCTCATCTTTCAGATGAATGTAATACTCCTAAAATTTGTTTAGATACTTTTAATAAGGTATTTATTGATAAACTTGGTGAAATACCTGAACTTAAATTAAGATGTGCATCTGATAGTGAATATCTAAAAGGTGGAGATATTGCTTAATTATGAAACTAAACTTTTATTTAATTGGAAAAGTAAAAGAAGATTATCTTAAACAAGCATATAGTGAATATGTTAAAAGACTTTCTAAATATGGACAAGTTAATATAATTTATATTCAAGAAAGTAAAATAAGTGATGAATCAAATCAAACTTTAATTGAAAAAGGCTTAGATGAAGAAGCCGATAGATTAATTAAAGTATTAGATAAAAATTCATGTAATTATTTAATTGATTTACATGGAAAAGAAATGGATTCTATCGAATTTTCTAAGATAATTCAGCAAGGAAAAGACAGCGCTATTAGTTTGAATTTTATTGTTGGTAGTTCATATGGACTTTCAAATAAACTTAGACAAATTGCTAACTATAAAATTTGCTTATCTAAAATGACTACTACTCATCCTCTAGCCTTATTAATAAGTCTAGAACAGGTTTATAGAAGTCTAAAAATATTGAATAATCAAACTTATCATAAATAAAAAAGGAGAAAAAATATGGGACAAGACAATTTAATATTAGATAAAATCACCTCAGAGTGTTTACTTTGTAATAATCCAAAATGTGATAAAGCTTGCCCTCATCATTTTCAACCATCAAGGTTTTTGTTTTCAGTTAGATTTGATAATAAAGAAGGTGCTTTAAAGTATATAGATAATAAAATATGTGCAAATTGTAGTGGATTTTGCCAAAATGAATGCATAAATTTCTATAGAAAAGTTGAAATTAAAAAAGCTATTAAGTCATGTGAAGACTATAAATTAAGAGAAGATGACCCATCTTTAGAAATAGAATTTATGGGTGTTAAATGTGAAAATCCTTTTTTCTTATCTTCTTCAGTAGTTGCTTCAAATTATCAAATGTGTGCTAAAGCATTAGAAATGGGTTGGGGTGGAATTGTTTTTAAGACTATTGGTTTTTATATCCCAAAAGAAGTCTCACCAAGATTTTCAGCTATTAAAAAAGATAATACTCCTTTTGTAGGTTTTAAAAATTTAGAACAAATTTCTGAACATAGTGTAGAAGAAAATTTTGAGATCTTAGCAAGATTAAAAAAGAATTACCCTACTAAAGTAATTGTCGCTTCTATAATGGGACAAAGTGAAGAAGAATGGACTAAATTAGCTTATTTAGCTACAAAAGCTAACTGTGATATTATTGAATGTAATTTTTCTTGTCCACAAATGACAGTAGATAAAATGGGCAGTGCAGTTGGAAGTGATGCTGAATTAGTAGAGCGTTTAACAAAAGCTGTAAGAAAAGGCACTAATTTACCAATCTTAGCTAAAATGACACCTAATATTACAGATATGGTTCCTTCTGCTAAAGGAGCAATTAAAGGTGGGGCAGATGGAATTGCAGCAATTAATACTGTTAAATGTATTACTAATGTTGATTTAGATACTATGCAAGGTGATCCAAATGTTGATGGAAAGACATCTGTTTCAGGATATTCAGGAAAAGCTGTTAAGCCTATTGCTTTAAGATTTATTTATGATTTAGCTTCTTCAAAAGAATTAGGAAAAGCTGAATTATCTGGAATAGGTGGAATCTACACTTATAAAGATGCGCTAGAATTTATGGTGTTAGGTTGTAAAAATATCCAAGTTACAACATCTGTAATGGAATATGGATATAGAATAATTGATGATTTAATTGATGGAACTAAAAATTATCTTTCTAGCCATAATTTAAAATCTTTAGATGAAATAGTTGGAAAAGGTTTAGATAATATAGTTTTACCTTCTGCTTTAAATAGAGATAGTATGGTATTTCCTAAATTTGATTTTAAAAAGTGTATAGGTTGTCAAAGATGTTATATTTCATGTCAAGATGGTGGACATCAAGCTATAGAAATTGTTGATGATAAACCAAGATTAAATTCTAAAAAGTGTGTAGGGTGTTTATTATGTTCATTAGTATGTCCTACAAAAGCAATTTCAAGTTCAAAAAGAATGAAAAAACCTCAATAAAGAAGAAAGAATTAATATGGAAAAAGGATTGCCAATTGATTTAGAAAATCGAAATGAAAACGAAATAATTGTTAGAAAATATTTAGCTGGCAATAATATTGACTGTGCTTGGATTGATCATAATCATTTAACTAGTATGGATGAATATGAAAAATATCAAGTGGAATTAGGATGTATTATTCCTAAAAATTTATTTTTAGCAAATAGACAACAAACTAAGTTTTATTTACTTATTTTAAAAGGAGATAAAAAGTTTTTAACTAAAGAAATTTCTTCTCAAATTAATTCAAGTAGACTTTCATTTGGAAGTGAAGAAAAGCTTAATGAATATCTAAGATGTTATAAAGGCTCTACTTCAATTTTAGGTCTTCTTTTTGATAAAGAAAAGAAAGTAGAACTATTAATTGATAAAGATATTTTACAAGAAGAATATCTAGGCTTTCATCCTTTAGAAAATACGTCTACTTTGAAATTAAAAACAGAAGATATTTTAAATAAGTTTTTAAAAAGTATTAATAGAACATATAAAATTGTTGAATTAAAAGGTGAATAAGATGAATAAGAATAAGCTAATTGTTTCCTTGATTTTAAATCTTTTGGTATTTATATTTATGTTAGTTGGATTTTTATGGATGGTATTTACAACTAAAGATTATGAAATGTGCGCTAATGGATTGTTGTGCTTAGTTTATTTTACGGTTTTATCTAATATTTTTGCTGGTGTTTCAAGTTTAATATATTTTATATTTCAACTTTTAAAATATTTTAAAAATGTGGAAATAAAAAGATGGAGTTTTATACTTCAATTTGTTTCTACTATTTCTACTTCTATTACCTTTTTTGTAGTTGTACTTTTATTAGCCCCATTAAACGCTATTTATGATCATGAAAGTTATTTTTCTATGTTTTATGGTCCTAATTTCTTTTTGCATTTTGTGGTTCCTGTTATTGGAATTATTAATTTTATATTTTTACAAAAAGATGATTCTATTTCTTATAAGTGTGTCTTTTTGTGTTTAATTCCTGTGGTTTTATATGGTGTTTTCTATTTTATTAATTATAAAATTCAATGGATAAAAATTGTTGGACCAGATCATAAATTATCTTCAGATTGGTATCACTTTCTAATTTATGGGGAAGGATATATGTTAGTTTTAATTCCTTTAGGTTTTATATTAGTTACTTTAGGACTAGGTTATTTATATTTATTCTTAAATAAGAAAGTTAATAATAAAAAGATAGAAGTAAAATAAAAAGCTTGATGAAAATTTCATCAAACTTAGATATTTAAATTGGCTGGGGTAACTGGGATCGAACCAGTGAATGACAGATTCAGAGTCTGTTGTCTTACCGCTTGACGATACCCCAAAGTGCAAATAGAATTATATAAATATTTATTAAATATTACAAGTAAACAAGCGTACTTATAAAGTACGCTTGTTATTTTTGGACTTGTTCTTCTTCTTTTAAATATTTATTAGACATTTTAGAAAGAGCGTTTTTAATAGATATTTGATCAATTGTTAATTTAATTATGTTATCTAAAGGTGAATTAGCAGAATAATCAGCTCTACAAATATAATTTACTCTTTCTTCTTTTAATAAAGGCATGACAGCTTCTCTTTTTCCAGAAGGATATAAAGCAATACTAGTACCACCATTTTTCTTTCCTAAAATCATTGCGGGAATATCAGTCATTCCATCTCCAATATAAATCATATTAGAATATGGAATTCTTTTTTTAGTAGTCTTTGAATTAATATCAAAGTCATTTCTTGGATCTAGGGCGCCTTTTGAAATTCTAAAAAAGAATTGTGTCTTTTGTGTATAGTTAATTGCAAAAGCTGGCCAAATTGCTTTTTTAGTTTGATTATCATAAGCAAATTCACATCCATAGATTTTCTTAAATTCTTTTGCAATTGAACTTCCTTCAATAATTTCTTTAGTACCAGAAGAGATTATATAATGTTCTATATTTATTCCACGTAGTTTTCCATAAGCATTAATTCTAGAAAACCAGTTGGAAACACCATTGTAAAATTTAATGTCTTTACCTAATGAATGGAGGTATTCTTTTGTTAGAGGAATGTTTTTCTTATTGCATTCTTTTATCATTACATACATGTAAGAGAGAATTCTTTCTACACCATATTGTTTTCCAAAGGCTTCTGTTTCTTCCCAAAATTCCCCTGGTTTCATTCCTAAATTAGGTATAAAGGAATAGTTTTGCATATCTGTTGTGCATAATGTTTTATCAAAATCGTACATTATTGCAATAGTTTTTTCTGACATTGTTAATATGCCTCCTTTTAAATATTTTACAAAATTATTCGTTAAATGTTAAACTTTTTCATTATTTACATCTTTACAAAGCACTAAAATTTCTAATTTTTTAGGATTATACTTATTTATAAGGTTAATACAGGCTTTTAAAGAATTTCCAGAAGTGAAAACATCGTCAATTAACAATATTTTTTTACCTTTAATTAACTCGCCATTTTTAATATGAATGTATTTACTTACATTTTTTCTTTCATTTAGATTTTTCTTTTTTTGATCTAAGGTATCATCTTTACTTAGTACATCTAAAAAAGGAATATGAAATTGTTCACACATACTTTTTAAATGATTGAAGCCTCTATTTTTAATCTTAGATTCACTTGAAGGGACTAAGACAATATAATAAGAAAAATATCGTATTTTAATATATAAAGTAAAATAATTAAAAAATACATCTTTTAATTCATAATCTAGATTTTCTTTATATTGAATTAAAAATGAAGAGAGAGGTTTTTTATAGGTGGTTAAATAAGTGAGATTATAATCTAAAAATTTAGTAATTGTTAAATTATAATCAAATTGTTTATAGCAAGTTGGGCATAAACAAATATCTTTTATTAAGATAGATGAGATTGTTGTATTGTTTATTGTTTTAAAACAGCATTTACATATGTTTTGCTTCATAATTTAACCTCTTAATTTCTTTTATTGATTCTTGGATATTTTCATTTATAGTTGAGCAGATGTATATTACTTTTCCATCAGGAGCATCTTTTTTTCTTCCCACTCTACCTGCAATTTGAATAAGAGTTTGAGTTGTATATAATTTGTGTTCAGCATTGTAAATTATGACTTGTAAGTTTTTGCAAGTTACTCCTCTTTCTAAAATGGAAGTTGTTAATAAATATTGATATTTACCATTTTTGAAATCTTGAATTATTTTATCTCTATCTTTAGATTGTGAATTTACTAGTCTTCCATTTTTAAATAAGAAATTTATATATGGATATATTTGATTTTGAATTTGAATAGTTGGAGAGAATATAAATAGCGGTTTGTTTTCTTCTAGAATTTCTTTTATGGTCTTTAATAATAAAAATAATGTTGAAAAGTTAGCTTTTTTAATTTGAGGAACTATTAATGGATGATGGTGATATCTTTCAAAAATAGAGTAGACTTTTCCTTTCTTTTCAAATTCAGTTATGTCTTTTTTTGAAACAGTTGCTGACATTAATATATAATTTCCTTTTATTGAGTCTTCCATGAATTTATTTAATGTGGGGTTATCTTTAAAAGGGAATGCATCTATTTCATCTACAATTAATAAATCGAAGAAATGATAATATCTATAAAGTTGATGGGTAGTTAATAAAATTATATCCCCATTAATTAAAGATGAATGATCTCCATATACTTGAATAATATTTGCATTTGGAAATGCTTGCTTAAATCTAGGATATAAATCTATTACTACATCTTTTCTTGGAATAGCAAAACCAACTGATTTGTTGTGCTTTAAAGCATAATCAATCGTGTAATAAACTAGTTCAGTTTTACCAGCTCCAGTTACTGCATATATTAAGACATTTTCTTTTTTAATAAATGAATTTAATACTTGTCTAGCTACTTTTTCTTGAATTTTTGATAACTTGTAATCTAATTTTAAACCTATGTTGTTATTGCTTATTTTAAATTGACTAGCTTTTCTTCCTTTAAAAGTTATACAACGTCTACAATATGGTTTATTATTTAGGTATCCTATGTATTTTTCGTCTTTATTTCCACAAATTGGACATACAAATTTATTGTTGTTATTCATATAAATATATATCTAAAAAAAGATAAATTTTTATAAAAATTACCATAAGTAAAATTTATGAATAAAAATTAATGTTGATTTTATCTCGCATTTTATATATCATTAAATAGTATTGTTTGGAGAACATAATTAAAGTGGACCCTGATCTAGAAAATTTTATTTTATTTACTGAAACATCAAATTCGATTGACTATTCAACTGTATGGGGATTACCTAGTTGGGTATGTTGGTTAATTATTTGTATTTTGCTTTTAGTAAGCGGTATGTTTTCGGCTTGCGAAAACGCTTTTTCTAATTGCAATAAATATCATTTTAAAGCGAAAGCAAGTAAAGGAGATTTAACTAGTAAGATAATTACTAAATTAATCGATAAATTTGATAATACATTAGTTGCTGTCTTAGTTGGTAATAACATTGTTCAAACTTTCATGTCATTTTTATCAGCATTGTTATTTTATAATTTATGTAAACAATTTGGGTTAAGTGATGGTGTTGAATCTATTTTAGCTACTGTTGTAATGGCTGGTTTAGTATATGTTGTTTCTGATACTTGTCCAAAGATCCTTTCAAAAGCTATTCCAAATAGAATGGCTTATATATTAGCTTGGCCAATTTATATTTTGAGTTTTATTTTATATCCTGTAATTGCAATATTTAGAGGTGTTTTATATTTAGCTCATAAGATGTTGCATGTTAACGAGGAATCTTTATTATCAAAAGAAGACTTACTTCATTCAGTAGATCAAGCTATTAATGATGAAGAAGAAACTAATGAAAATGAAGAAGATGAAAAATTATTTGAAGCTGATGAAAAAGAATTAGTTAACAATGTCTTTGATTTTGATAAAAGAAAAATAAAAGATGTCTATACCCCTATAGATAAAGTATTTGCTATAAATATCGATGATTTAACTGTTGAAAAGCTAAATAAAATTATTGTTACAACAAATTACACAAGAATGCCAATATATGAAAATGATGTTACAAATATTGTCGGAATATTAGTATTAAAAACATATTTTGAAGAATTTGCTAAGGATCCTCATTTAGATATAAGATCCATTTTAGATCAACCAGTTTATGTAAATATTGATACTTACTTAGATGATGCATTTGATCATATGAATGATGAAAAAATGCATTTAGGAATTGTTATTGATGGTGGTTCTAATAAGATGATTGGAATTGTCACAATGGAAGATATTTTAGAAGAATTAATTGATGATATTGATGAAAAACCAGCTCAATCATTGAAATGGAGGAAAATTTAATTATGAATAACCTCCTTATAATTATTTACGCAATTGCCTTATTAGCTTGTTTAATATTATCATTTATTTTCTCTTCTTCAGATATGGCGTATGGTAGTGTTGATATCTTAAGATTTGATAATGCTTTAAAAAATAACAAAAAGAAATCAGTCTTTAGAGCTTATAAATTAGCAAAAGATTATGATTCTACTATTTCTACTATCTTATTATTAAATGATACAGTTAATGCTGGTATTGATACATTAGCTACATTATTAGGTGTTAATATTTGTTTAATGGTATATCAAGATAGCACATTAAGTGTTGAAGCTATTAATTCAATTTCTGAAAACTGGGGTTTAGTTTTCTCAATGTGCGTATTGATTTTTAAGATTATGTTTGGCGAAATTGTTGCAAAATCACTTGGAAAAATCTATAATTTCAAGCTTTCAGTTGCTTATGCTAACATGCTTAATTTCTTCTCATATTTATTGTTACCAATCACATTTATTGTTTCTTCATTTGGAAAGATAGCTACTTATCCAATTACTCATAATGTAGATGATATTAAAATCAATGATGATGATTTGCATGAAATGGTAGATGATATTGAAGCAAGTGGACAAGTTGATGAAAAACAAGCTAATTTATTACATGATACAATTACATATACAACTACAGAAGCTTATGAAATCATGACTCCTAGAGTTGATATTTACGCTATTGATATTGATGATGATATTGATGAAATAATTTCTAATCCTAACTTATATCACTATTCTAGAGTTCCTGTTTATCAAGATACTATTGATAATATTATTGGCTATGTTAAAACAAAAACATTAATGTTATCTAAAATGACAAATACTCCTGTTGATTTAAGACAATTATTAGTTGAACCTTTACGTTTTCCTCGTTCAAGTGAAATTAACGATATCTTAAAAGAATTCAAAGATAAAAAAGAACACTTTGGATTAATTATGGATGAATATGGTGGAGTAGAAGGTATTATCACTATGGAAGATATCTTAGAAGAAATAGTAGGTGATATTTGGGATGAAAAAGATGATCCTAATACTCTATACACTAAAATTAACAATGAAAAATACATTGTAGATGGCATGTTAAATTTACAAGATTTTTGTGAATTATTCGATTTGAATTTTGATGAATTAGATACTGAATATGTCACAATTGGTGGATTCTGTGTTGAATTATTGGATGATAAATTTGCTAAAGTAGGTGATTTAATTAAATATAAAAACCTAGATATGAAGGTTATATCATTAGATAAGAATGGATCTATTAAAAAAATATCTGTAAAAATAAATCCTAAAGAAGACGAAGAATAATTTTTAAACGAATAAAAACAGCTGTTGAACCTATTCAAATGAATGAAGTGAAGTTTATTAACAGCTGGTTTTTATTTATAATTCGCTTTCTTTTTCAAACGTGATTTCACTTGTTTCTGTTTCAGTGTAATCAATATATTTACTATTCTCATCATAGTTATATTTAACTAAACTAATAGTAAATTTTACATTTAGTACTTTATTTACTTTTACATTAAATAAGCTTGTACGTCTAGCTATATATCCTTCACTAGGTTTATATTCTTCTAAATAAGGAATATAGGGATCATAGTAAGAACAAGAAATATCTCCTAATCCTAGCATAGGTGGGAATTTTGATATTTTAGTATTTATAAATTGAAAATAGCTAAAATTTCCAGGATTTTTTCCATCAGAAGTTTTCTTATCTGAGAAATAAACATCTTCAACTAGATAACTACTATTTTTAGGATCATTTATTTCTTTTAAATCTTTAATTTCATAAGTCATTACTCCTTTTTTATAAGAAGAACTGTTTCCTATTGTAAATGATTTAAAAAAATATTCATCTCCATGATTATCAAATGTAATTTTTAATTTTAATTCATTAAAATCAACATCACTTAATTTGCTAGAATATGATTTAACTTTATAGATTCCATCTTCATAATTAACAATTTTACCACAACTGGTAAATAAGACTAAAGTTAACAATAATAATGATAATACTTTCTTTTTCATTTTAGATGCACCCCTTTGCAAAATAATATTCACCATCTAATTCATAAGATAAACAGCAATTATGGGATTGGTTATTTATAATAGAGTAAAAACTTCCTTGTTCAAAATAAGATGGATAAGTAATTATAACCTTTGTTTTTTCTTCCCAACCATAATGAGTAATTAAACGATGAGTATTTTCATAATATCCATAAACAACTACAGCATGATTACATTTTTGATCAGTGTCTTCACCATAATTTAAATTTGGTAAGCTTCCAAATAGTATTACAGGCTCGTCTTTTACTCTTATTGGCCATATTAATTCTCCAAGATACCAAAGTACATTATATGAATAATAATGAACGTTTTTGTTTTGTAAAAATTCTTCTGCAGCATATTTTATTTTATCAGAGTAACTATAACCTAATTTATCCCCAAATACTTCTGGTAAAAAATCATCTATTATTTCAGGCACCTTATTAATCATCATTGTGTCTTCTGCTGGAATAATATATTTGTTTTCTTCTTCATAAGAAAAATATCCATGACTCTTAATAAATTCGTTATATCCTAGAATTAAAGCAAGAGCAGTGTAACCACAATAAGGATCTTTAATTCCATATTTTTCTGGATGATTTCCAGGAAATTGATTTACATTTAATTCAAAATACTTACTAAATTCTACAGATATTATTTTTTCATCTTCAATAAGATTGATTTTTTTATTGTTTAGGAAATTGTATTTGCAGCGAAAGAGATTGAAAAACACAATCCTAGGGCTAAAATTGTGTTACTTTTCTATTTTATAAATGAAAT
>CAVHUN010000028.1:0-11346 GCA_963639175.1 uncultured Prevotella sp. | reverse complement strand
TAATATACATAATCAGCTGTTTAGTGCTTAAAAGTACATGTATGCGTAATTGCTATTAATTTTATAGCAATTATTTAAGAATACACATAGCTAGATAAGTCTATTTTCATAATATATAAGGATTATATTGGCGCCTGGCAAATTTCACCGCTTTTCATGAAATGTGATGAAATCATTGAAAACTCACTCATAAAATGTGATAAGCATTAATTGAACTCACTCATTTTTTGTGATAAATTAAATGCGAGGTGAAATTATTATGTATTTAAAAAGAAAAATAGATGCCTTTTTAGCTAATTGGAAAAACGATATCAATCATAATCCTTTAATTGTAAAAGGAGCTAGACAAATAGGTAAAACAGAATCTATATTGCATTTTGCAAATCAAAATTATAAAAACGTAATTTATATAAATTTTGTCTTTGATACAAAATTCAAAGTAATTTTAAATGATAGTTATGATGCAAAAGATGTTATTAAAAACATATCTTTTATTGATCCTAAATTAATTTTCGAGCCTAATAACACCATAATCATTTTTGATGAAATTCAAGAATTACCTGATATAGCTACTACTTTAAAATCTTTCAAAATTGATGGAAAATATGATGTTATTTGCAGTGGTTCTATGTTAGGAATTAATTATAAGAAAATACATAGTAATAGCGTTGGTTATAAAACTGACTATACAATGTATTCTTTAGATTTTGAAGAATTTTTATGGTCTTTAGGATATTCTCAAGCTCAAATAAATGACATCTTAATCCACATGCAAGAACTTAAGCCTTTCTCAGATTTAGAAATGAATACATATAAAAAATTATTTTTAGAATATTGTGTCCTAGGTGGAATGCCTGCAGTAGTTAAAAGCTATATCGAAAACAATAATTTTTCTAAGACATTACAAATACAACAACAAATAATGCTAGATTATGAAGAAGATGTTAGAAAATATGCTATAGGACTAGATCAAGCAAAAATAATAAGCGTATACCGCAATATTCCTGCTCAACTAGCAAAAGAAAATAAGAAGTTTCAATTTAATAAGCTTGAAAAAAACGCTCGTTCAAGAGAATACACTGGTTGTATTGAATGGTTAATTGATGCAGGCGTAATTTTAAAATGCGATTGTTTAATATACCCAGAGTTACCTCTAAAAGGAAACACTGATGAAACTAAATATAAATTATATTATCCAGATACAGGACTACTTGTTTCTTCTCTTGATGAAGAAGCCCAAGATGATTTACGTGTGAATAAAAACTTAGGTATTTATAAAGGTGCACTATATGAAAATTTTGTAGCTGAAGCATTTATAAAACAAGGCTTAGGTCTTTATTATTTTAAAAAAGAAGATTCACAATTAGAAGAAGACTTTTTTGTAAGAAGTAAAAACGAATTAATCCCAGTAGAAGTAAAATCTAATAGCAACAATTCAAAATCTCTTCAAACATTAATTAAAAGTGAAAAATATTCTGATATTAAACATGGAATTAAATTAGGCGATTCCAATATTGGAAATGCAAATAATATTTATACTTTTCCTTATTTTTGCTCTTTTTTGCTTAAAAAGTACTTATTAAATTGGGATTAACTAATTTTAAAAATATCAAAATAAATACAATGAAATTGAACTTGTTATAAACAAAATTCAACCCAAATTCCCTAAGTTGACACATTTCAATTCCCTAACTTGACATGTTTTGATTCCCTAAGTTGGCAATTTTACAATAGTTTTCAGTTCAAAAATTAGATATAAAAAGAGTCCTTGACTATGAAATCAAAAACTCTCATTAATCAACTTATAAATAGATAATTAGGCTGCTGGTGTGAATTTCAAATAAAAGATATACATATTATTATCACTTGGATAAAAATAATTTGTACCAGCTGAAACATCAATTGTACCAGCTGCTGCTGTTCCATTAAATACACTAGAGGTTTTAGCAATATTACTGTCTTCATTTTCAACAACTCCAGTAACTGTTTTATTACCACTTGAACTAGAACCATACACAACTAAAGTACCAGAACTTTTTGCTTCAAATGATATTGCTCTTTCTTTCTTACTACCTTTGCCATTAGATTTTAAACGACCAGTAAAATTCTCACCATTAATTGTTTTGCTAGAAGTATCTAAAAGCCAATTTTTAGTACCATTAATAAATGTAAATCCATTAATTGTAAAATCTTTATTGAATTTATAAACGGCTTCTGATAATGTTGAATTTTCTGTAACAACTGTACTTTCTGCTGTCATATCTGTAGTAGGATTCAACTCATAACTAGGTTCACTTTCTTCTGAGGATGTAGAGTCACCACTTGTACTTTCACTAGAAGTTCCACTTGATGTTTCTTCACTTGATGTTTTATCTGAAGAAGTAGATTCACTACTACTCTCGCTTGAAGAAGATTCACTGCTAGATTTAGAAGATGTTTGATCAGTTGAGCTTGATTCAGTTGATGTTGATGAAGATGTTTGATCACTACTTTCTGAAGAAGTTGTACTTTCTGAAGATGATTCACTAGAAGTTGATTCACTACTACTGCTTTCGCTTGAAGTAGGTTCAATACTAGATTCACTAGATGTTTCACTACTTGAACTTGATTTTACTTCGCTACTAACTTCAGAAGATTCTTGTTCAGTTGAACTTGTTTCAGATTTTGTTTCTTCACTTGAACTAGATTCACTTACACTAGGAGTTGATTCTTTTGATGAAGAAGATGAAGTACTTGGTTGAACTGATGTGCTTTCTTTTCCACTTGAAGATGCAGCTGAACTAGATGTATTTGGTCCACATGATGTTAAGGCTAATAATGTGCCTAATAAAATTAAAGATATATGTTTTTTCATATTTAAAACTCCTTACATAGATAGAAAATATCACATGTAAGCGCTTTTTTCTTGTGCTTGCAACACAATTATTTGCTTTTAATTTTATTTTTATTCCTTATTTAGTTTTGAAATGTCTTTATTTACTGCTTGTAATGATAAAAGAGTTAGTTTTGCTACTTTATCACCAAATAAACAAGAGTCTTTTAATTCTTTCCCTTTTAATATTTGATCAATTATTCCTGAATATAAAGCATCACCTGCTCCTGTTGCACTTACTACTTTTTCAAGTGGGATAATATTTACTTGATCTACTTTGTTATTTTCACCTATTATTATTGGTTTTTCTCCATTAGATACGACAACTTTTTTTACACCTTTATTTAATAAATATTTAACATTATCTTCTAAAGAAGAGTCTTCTAAGTTAGTAATTGCTTTTACTTCTATATTATTAGACTTAAATAAATATATCTTATCTAAGTAATTTTTAAATTTGATTACTTTTGGACAAGATACGCCTTCTATACATATTTTTACATTGTCTAATCTTTTAAATAAATAATCTATTATTTGATCACTTAGGTTTGCTTCTAACAAAACTAGATCACTTTGTTTAATAATATCTATATATTGTTCTAAATATTCTTCTTTTAATTCATCCATTACTCTTGAATCACATAAGGCGACTTCCATATCACCTTGTTTAGAATGGATAGCTATATAACTGCTAGAAGGATAATTAGTTATAGGCGAATATACTTTACAGCCTATTTTTTCTAATTCTTCTTTTATTTTTATACCATATGCATCATTTCCTAAAGCAGTGAAAAAATTAACGTTATTTCCTAATCTAGTTAGATTTTCTGCAATATTTCTTCCTACTCCACCAAATGAAACATTTAAGCTTCCTGTATTTGAGTCTTTCAATTTAAATTCACAGTTAGCCTTAGCAATATAATCTACATTAGATCCACCTATAATTGATATTTTTGACATAATCCCCCCTAATTACTTCGTTTAATTATATTCTAAATATAAACAATATGCATTAATAAAATGCTTTTATATTTAAATAGTTATTAATAATGAATTAGAGGCTTTTAAAAAATGCCATTTGTTTTTTGAAAACGCTTACTTTAGAATTGACTTTTAAAAAAATCGTGCTTAAATAGTATGTTGTTAGAAGGTGAATATATGGATTTTAAAAAAGTAATATCTCCAATTAGCTGGAATACACTTCCTCCTGAATTCTTATCTAGCTTACTTGCTATGGCAATTGTCATTATTATTTCTATAATAGTGAGAATAAAATTAAATAATTATGACCCTTTAAAAAAGCCACATGGTTTTTTACACATAATTGAAATTCTTATTGAATTCACAGATAAACAAGTTAAAAACTTAATGGGCGATCAATTTGAAGGCTTTGGTGGATATATATTAGCCTTAGGCTTATACATAATCTTAGGATTTATTATTGGTATGATAGGTATTCCAAACTTTGCTCAACCTAATACTTCTTATTATTTACAAGCTATGCCAAATCCATTTACAAATACTGCAATGCCTTTATCAATTGCTATTGTCACATTTGTACTAACTCATTACACTGCTATTAAATATAAAAAATGGTCTTATTTTAAAAGATATATTGAACCAATCCCACTATTTTTACCAATTAACTTAGTAACCATGTGGTCATCTATGTTATCACTTACTTTGCGTTTATTTGGTAATGCTTTAGCTGGATATTGTGTTATCACATTAATATATGTTGGATTTAGTTACATGTTCCCTATTCAAGGTGTTGGATTAGTGCTAACTCCTTTACTTGCTCCAGTTGCTCATCTTTATTTTGATTTATTTGATGGAGCAATTCAGTTAATGGTATTTTGCATGTTAACTATGATCAATATCTCTAGTGAATATGTTTCACCTTCTCAACTTCAAGAAGAAAAAGAAGAAAAGCGTCTTAAAAAAGAACAAAGAAGATTAAGACACACTAAGAAAATTAAAGAATAGATTTAATTTAAACTCAACAAGTTTAATTAATATAAATTAAAGGAGGAAAAGATATGAATTTTATCGGATTAGGTATCGCTTGTATTGGTATGGGACTAGCCGCTTTAGGTGAAGGATTTACCGCAAGCAAAGCAATGGAAGGAATAGGAAGAAATCCTAGCGCAGGAAAAGATATTAGATCAACAATGATTATCGCTCTAGGCTTAATTGAATCTGTTGCTATTTACATCCTAGTTGTAGCAATCTTAATGGCATTTGTCATCAAATAGAGGTAACACCTAAAATGAAAAATAGAGTTAAAAAATGGCTTCTATTTATCTTAACTTTAGGAACTACTTCATTTAGTCTTACTTCATGTGAAACTAGTGATCTTCAAAACAGAATAGAAGATACAGTTAACAATATGCTTCCTAATATTTATGTTACTATTTGTCAATTAGCAATATTTATTTTAACTGCTTTAGTTTTCATTTTCTTAGCATATAAGCCAATAAAAAAGAAACTAAATCAAAGAGCAGAATATATTCAAAATAATATTTCTAGTTCAGAAAAGCAAAAACAAGAAGCAGCTGACCAACTTAAAAAGGCTAATAACTTAATATTATCAAGTCAACAAAAAGCTTCTGAAATTATTTCTCAAGCTCAACAAGCCGCTGAAATAAAAGCCGCTGATATGCAAAAAGAAGCAAGTCAACAAATTGAAAATCAAAAGATTCAAGCTCATAAAGATATAGAAGCTGAAAAAGATAAGATGTTAAAACAAGCTCATCAAGAAATTGTAGAAGCTGCTATTAACACATCTAAAGAAATATTAAAAAGAGAAGTTAAAGTCGAAGACAATTCAAAATTTGTCGATGATTTTGTAAACGAAATTACTAAAGAGAACTAAATATGGTAAAAGACACTTTAATTAATAAAGTATGCGAAGGTTTTTATGCATCTGGGAAAGAAAATAAAGCCGTAGTAAGATATCAAGAAGAATTAAAATTCTTTTCGTGGATTTTAAAAACTAATCCTGAATTAGAACAGTTTTTAAATTCCCCATTTTTAGAAGAAAAAGAAAAGAATCAATCACTTGATAAATTATTTAGCGATGTTTTATTACCAGAAGTATTGATGTTTTTGAAATTGTTAGTTTCTAAAAGATTAATCCAATCTTTTCAACAAATTAAAACCAAATTTGATTCACTTGCCCTAGAAGATGAAAATATCTTACAAGGGACTATCTATACTCCTTTTAGATTAGATGATCAACAAATTTCAAAAATCCAACTTGCTTTTGCTAAAAAGTTAAATAAAAATGTCATCTTTAATCAAATAATTGATAAAGAAATCATCGCCGGATTAAGAATAATTCTCGATAGTAAATTATATGAATATTCCATTGATTCTAAATTGAATCAAGTAAAAGAAAAACTCATCTTAAATAACAAGGAGAAACAAAATGAAAGAAAATAATCTAAATTCCCTTTCTCAAATCATCAAAGATGAAATTGATAAATATGAACATAAAATCGACACTGCTAATGTAGGACAAGTAGTCTCTGTTGGAGACTGTATTGCTACTATTTATGGTCTAGATGAAGCCATGTATGGTGAATTAATTGCCTTTAAAGACAACCAATATGGTATGGTCATGAATATTGAAGAAGATTCAATTGGTGTTGCCTTATTTGGTGAAGATATCTCTATTAAAGAAGGTGATACTTGTCAAAGAACTGGCGAAGTAGTTTCTGTTGGTGTTGGAGATGAAATGTTAGGAAGAGTTGTAGATGCTTTAGGTCATCCAATTGATGGAAAAGGCCCAATTAAAACAACTAAAACTAGACCAGTTGAAAATCCTGCTCCTCAAATTATGGATAGACAAGCAGTCAATCAACCATTAGAAACTGGTATTAAAGCTATCGATTCAATGATTCCAATTGGTAAAGGCCAAAGAGAATTAATCATTGGTGATAGACAAGTTGGAAAAACTGCTATTGCTATTGATACAATCATCAACCAAAAAGGAAAAAATGTCCTTTGTGTATATTGTGCAATTGGACAAAAGAATTCTTCTATTGCTCAAATAGTCGATAAATTAAAAAGATTTGATGCTTTAAGTTATACAGTAATTGTCAATGCATCAGCTAGTCAACCTTCCCCTATGCAATATATTGCTCCTTATTCAGCTGTATCAATTGCTGAAGAATGGATGCACCAAGGCAAAGATGTTTTAATAGTTTATGATGATTTATCAAAACATGCTGTTGCTTATAGAACATTGTTACTCTTACTTAGAAGATCTCCAGGAAGAGAAGCTTATCCAGGTGATATTTTCTATTTACACTCAAGATTATTAGAAAGATCATGTAGATTATCTAAAGAATTAGGTGGAGGATCAATAACTGCATTACCTATTGTAGAAACTCAAGCAGGTGATATTTCAGCTTATATTCCTACAAATATCATTTCTATTACTGATGGTCAATTATTCTTAAATTCAGATATGTTTAATTCAGGTAATCGTCCAAGTATAGATTCAGGTTTATCTGTATCTAGAGTTGGCTCTTCTTGCCAAGAAAAAGTCATGAAACAAGTAAGTAAGAATCTAAGAATGGAACTTGCATCTTATCATGAAATGTTAGACTTTTCTAGATTTGGATCTGATCTTGATAAGTCCACTTTAAAAATATTAAATCACGGTGCTGTTTTAGTAGAAGTATTAAAACAAAAACAATATATGCCTCTATCTTTAGGGCAAGAAGTAGTCGATATATTTGTCGCTCAATCTGGTAAACTTGATGATATTAAAATCGAAAAAGTTCACCATGTTATTAAAATGTTAAATTCTTCAATTAGTGGACAAGGAGAAAATAACATTTATACAAGAATCAATTCTACTAAACAATTTTCTGATGAAGATAAACAAAAAGTATTGAATTTAATAGATACAATAATAGCAGGATTAAAAGAAAGTTCATCTATTAAATTATTTGATGAAGAATATTAATTAATATGGCAGAATCTTTACTTAATATAAAGTCGAGAATCAACACAGTTAAATCCATTAAGAAAATTACTAATGCGATGAAACTAATAGCCTCTTCAAGATATACAAAATTGAAGTCTCTTTTTGATGACAACACAAAATATCTAGATCACATGACTAAAGCCATGCAAATTTGTTTAAAATATGCAAATTATGAAAATAGAAATTTACCAACTTGCATGACAACAAATCAATCTAATAGATCTTTATACATCATCATCTCTTCAACTTTAGGATTGTGTGGAGGATATTTTCACAATATCGAAAAAATAGTAGATTCAATATTAACTAAAGATGGAACTCAAGACGCCATATTTATTGGAGAAAAAGGCTATAAGCATTATAAAGATTCTTTTAATAAAGTCTATTCAAATTACACTGATTTATTAGACAATTTATCTTTTGAAAACGTCAATAAATTTAGACATGAATTAGACGCTATATATAGAAAAGAAAAATATTCTAGCATATATATTATTTCTACAAAATACATAAATTCTATGGAAGTAGAAGCCAAAATGGAAAAGCTCTTCCCTTTACAAGTAGATCAATTCACTTCCAAAATTGATGATGATCCTTCTTTACAAATGGAACCAATATTTGAAGGAGGAATATCAAAAGTAGCCGATTTAATTGTCCCTCATTATCTAGATGAATTACTATATAGATACATCCTTGAATCTAGTCTTTCAGAACAAACATCTAGAAAAAATTCCATGGAAAATTCGACTACTTCAGCAAATCAATTAATTTACGATTTAGGACTTTTATATAACAAAGTAAGACAAGCAAGAATCACTCAAGAAATAACTGAAGTTATTTCAGGTTCTCAAGATAGTCTAGACTTATTTTAAATAGGAGGATGATAACAAATGATAAAAGAAACAAAATTTGATTCAAGAGGCAAAGAAGCCGACTTTGGATATGTGGTACAAGCAATTGGACCAGTTATTGATGTTAGATTTGATCAAGGTATAATTCCTTCTTTAAGAACAGCCTTAAAAGTTGAAATTTCTCATATGGGCAAAAAGCAAGAATTAGTCTTAGAAGTTGCTCAAGATGTCGGTCATGATACTGTTAGAACTATCGCAATGGGACCAACTGAAGGAATAAGAAAAAATTTAAAAGTCATAAATACCCATTCTCCTATTCAAGTCCCTGTTGGACAAGAAGTCTTAGGTAGAATGTTTAATGTACTTGGTCAACCAATTGATAGATTAGGTGAATTTACTCCTAAAGCTACTCATTCAATCTACAATTTACCTCCTTCATTTGAAAATCAACCTACTACTATTCAAATATTTGAAACAGGAATTAAAGTATTAGACTTACTTTGCCCATATCCAAAAGGTGGTAAAGTCGGTTTATTTGGTGGAGCTGGGGTTGGTAAAACCACATTAATTCAAGAATTAATTCATAATATTGCCACTCAAAAACAAGGTACTAGTATCTTTGCTGGGGTTGGAGAAAGATCAAGAGAAGGTAATGATCTTTATAATGAAATGAAAGAAAGTGGAGTCTTAAAAAATACTGCCCTTGTCTTTGGTCAAATGAATGAATCCCCTGGTGTTAGAATGCATGCTCCTTTATCAGCTTTAACAATGGCTGAATGGTTTAGAGATGTCTCTCATCAAGATGTTTTATTATTTATTGATAACATATTTAGATTTACTCAAGCTGGTTCAGAAGTTTCAGCTTTACTTGGTAGAATGCCTTCTGCAGTCGGTTATCAACCTACTTTAGCTACAGAAATGGGACAATTACAAGAAAGAATCGCTTCTACTAGAGATGGATCAATCACTTCAATTCAAGCTGTTTATGTTCCTGCTGATGATTTAACTGACCCTGCTCCAGCTACTACATTTGCTCACCTTGATGCAAAAACAGTTCTTGATAGAAACACAGCTGCTTTAGGTATTTATCCTGCTGTTGATCCACTTGAATCTTCTTCAAATATTCTAGATCCAAATATTGTAGGTAAAAAGCATTATTATGTTGCTAGACAAATCCAATCTATTTTACAAAGATATAAAGATCTACAAGATATCATTGCAATTTTAGGTATGGATGAATTATCTGATGAAGATAAATTAACTGTAAATAGAGCAAGAAAGATTAGAAATTTCTTATCTCAACCATTCTTTGTTGCTGAACCATTTTTAGGCACAAAAGGTAAATATGTCAAATTAGAAGACACAATAAATTCATTTGATAGAATCTTAAAAGGTGAAGGTGATTCTCTTCCAGAAGCTTGCTTTTTATATGTTGGAACTTTTGATGAAGCCGTTCAAAAAGCTAAACAAATGGAAGAAAATCCTTCAAGTAAATAATTATGGAAGAAACATTTACAATTAATATTGTCACCCCATTAAAAACTTATCCTAATGTAAAAGCTGAAAAATTATTTATTCAAACTGATTCAGGTGAAATATGTATCTTAGCTCATCATGCTCAATATTTAGCAAACATCAACATTTCAATTATGACAATTGTAAATAATAATCAAGCTAAACATTATGCAGTAGGTGGTGGATTAGTTTATTTCCATGAAAAAGAAAACTATGCTAGTTTAATATTAAACAAAATAAAAAGTGTAGATGAAATAGATATAGAACAAACTCAAAAAGAACAACAAGAATTAGAAGATAAATTAAAAGCAAGCTCATCAACATTTGAGCATAAGCAAGCTGAGACTCAATTAAAATGTGCTCTTAACGAAATATATGCTAAGAACACATTTAAAAATTAAAACTTATCTATATAAATTAATATGATGCAGTAATTTAAACATTTTATAAATTACTGCATTTTTTATTTATAAATTTGATTTTCCCAAATATATTTAGGATTTTCTTTTCTTTTCTTTAAAAATTCTTCTCTCCATTCTAATATTGTCATACATTCATTCGCATCTGAAGTTTCATTTTCACCAAAATACTCTGTGCCATCATCTTCCCATCCACAAACATGACAAATATCATAACTATTTTCATATTTAAATTCATATTCTCCACATACTGGGCATTTATGTGGTACATCTTCTTCTACACAATCATCATATTTGTATTTAGAATTCTTTTTCTTTTTTTCTTTATATTCTTCTTTTAATTGATTGACTGTTTTTTGATTACGATCTCCTATTGCATCATAATCAACAACTTGCTTAATATCATACACCCATCCACAATATTCGCAATGAACAAAATGTGCTTCAATAGCATCAACTCTTCTTTTTTCTCCAGTATTTCTATCAAATTCATATACTTCAATATCTTTATCTTTTTTAAGCAACCAATCATAGTTCTTAAATTTACTTTTTCCACATACTGGACAATCAAATGGATATTTTATTTTTTTTGTAATTATGTAAGCGTCAATTCACATCTAGTAGACAATTTAAAAGCCTAGACTAATTCAATCTAATCTAGGTCTTTTCTTTTATATCTTAACTGTTCAG
>CAVHUN010000027.1:8169-10990 GCA_963639175.1 uncultured Prevotella sp. | reverse complement strand
AAAAACACGGAAGAGTTTTCCGTGTTTACTGCGAAATTTTATTTCGCTTTTGTTCTTTATTTGCAAGAAAGTAATTCTTCTATACCTTTAGCTAATTCATTAGGACAAGAAGTTGTATTATTTCTACATCTTGTGCCAGTTAATCTATTTTGAGTATCAACTAAATCTTGACCAATAAGTAATCTTCTAATACCTTCAGTGTTTCCTGGGCATCCACCTTCAAATATAACGTTTATTATTTTATTTGTTTGATCATCGTAAATTATTGTAATAGATCTTGTGCATGTTCCTTTGCAAATGTGTTTATAGCTTTGTTCCATTTTTTTAGTCTCCTAAATTTCTATATTAGTATAATAAAAAATCAAAATAGATTAAAGAAATAGTTTATTTTGCTATCTAATTATTTAATATAAATGTCTATTTATTTTGAATGTAAAAACTTAAAAATACATGTTGAAACAAGTGTGTTTTTGTTGTAAATTAAAATACGTGGTTATTAATTTTATAAATTAATATTGGAAAAATTATATCGTTAATTTGTTGGTTCTTTTTGCTTTTAATATTTTAAAAATGAGGGGGTAATATGAAAAGAAAAAGTCTTTATTTAATTGGTTTAGTATTCTTAACAAGTTTAGTTAGTTGTAATCAAAATACATCTAGTAATTTTTCATCTTCTTTTAATTCTAGTGAATCTAGTAATTCTATTCAATCTAGTTTTTCGACTAGTTCAGTTAGTTCTATTTCTTTAAAAGATAAATACAATTGTATTTCTATAAAAGAGGCTTTAGATATATGTTCTAAGTTAGGAGAAAACGAAACATCAACTGAAAGATATTATATTTATGGTACTATTAAATCTATTTCCTCTTATCAATATGGTTCTATGATAATTAAAGATGATGAATCAGAAATTGAAGTCTATGGAGTTTATTCTGATGATGGGTCAAAAAGATATAACGAATTAGATTATAAAGTTGATGTTAATGATCAAGTAGTTTTATATGCTAATTTATGCAATTTCAAATCTTCTAGTTCTTCTACATCTGTTTTAGAAATTAAATCTGGGTGGTTAATTGATTATGAAAAATCAAATGTTGAATTTGACACTTCTTCTTATAAAAAGATGTCTATTTTAGAATCTAGAGATGCTTCAAAAGGCGAAAAAGTAATTGTTAGTGGGGTAGTTAGTAAAATTACACAAGCTAATGGTGGAGCTAGTAGTGGTTTCTATTTAATTGATAATACTTCTTCAATTTATATTTTTGATAAAGCTGTTGCTAGTAAAGTGAGTGTTGGAAATACTGTTAGTGTTGCTGCTAGTAAAGATTATTGGATATTAGAAAAGGAAAAAACTAATGCAGCTAAATATGGTTATAATGGTGCTTGTCAATTAGTAGATGCTCATTTATTATCTAATGATAATCTCAATTCTAATTTTGATACTACATGGATTGAAAATACTACTATTAAAGATATTTTAAATACTCCTGTTAGTGAAAATATTACAAATAAAGTTTATAAAGTTGATGCTTTAGTAGTTAAAAAAGAAGCTAGTGATCACACCAATTATTATTTTTATGATATTGATGGAAAAACAGGATCTTATACTTATACAAACTACAATGGTAAAGACTATGCTTATTTAGATGAATTTGATGGAAAGATATGTTCTACATATATTACTTGTATCAATGCAGTTAGTTCTTCAAGTGGATGTATGTTTAGATTTGTTCCTATTAAAGTAGAAGATAATAATTATACCTTTGATAAATCTAAAGTTAATCAATATGTTTATGATTATGAAATAGAACCATTATTGAAAAATGAATATAATAATGATCCTAGTTTAGAATTGCCATTAAGTGTTTCTTCTAGTTTATTAGGGTTTGAAAATGCTAGTGTAAGTTATACTTCTAGTGATGAAAATATTCTTTCATTTGAAACTAAAGATACAACTTCAGTCATGCATTTAAATAATTATGGTGAAGCAGATATCACTATTAAGATTAATTATTTAGATAATCAAGAATTAGTTAAAACATATAAAGTTAAATATAGCCAAGCTAGTAAAGTTGAAACAATAAGTGTAAATGATGCTATATTAACTGAAGATGATAAAACAGTAAATGTTAAAGGTGTAGTAGGTGCATATTTAGTTAATAAATGTGGTTTCTATTTAATTGATGAAACCGGAATTATTGCAGTTCAAGTATCTTCAGCTGAATTTGAAAATATAAATAGAGGCGATCAAGTTATAATTAGTGGAACAAGAACCACATTTACTCAAAATGGCGATGCTCAAGGTGAAATAGTAATTAAAGATGCCACATTAGTTGAAAATTTATATGGTGATAATTCTTATTCTACTGCTTCATTTGATTCAACTAAAACATTAGAAGAATTATCTAAGATTGATAATGTTAAAGATATAGAAAATATAACTGCAAAGGCTTATGTTATTAAAGGATATTTTTCAAAAACAGCTAGTACAAGATCTTCTACATGTGCAATTACAAATAAAGATAAAACTTCATCAATTTCTTTATATACAAATTCAGGAAATGAATATGATTGGTTATTAGATTATTCTGATCAAGAATTAACATTAGAAATAGCTTTATGTAACTGGAATAATAAGAAATTTTATAAAGCTTGTGTTATTAAAGCGTATACTTCTACTAACCAAGAATTAGTAAATCCAAATAAATATTTAAAATAAAAATATAAGATAAAATCAATGAATATGAAAGGTGTCTAAATCCTAGATGCCTTTTTTATTCATTGCTATTTGCCTTTATTGACCTTTCACTCAAGCTTATAT
>CAVHUN010000027.1:0-8159 GCA_963639175.1 uncultured Prevotella sp. | reverse complement strand
TATATATACTTTAATTATAAAAATAAAGGAGGTAGCTTATGAAAATGAAATTTTTAAAAGCTGAACTTAATTTTATTTTACTTTCTTCTTATATGCTTTCATTTAATGAAGGTAATATAAGTAAAATTCATATTAATAATTTAGCTTTTTCTAGCTTTAAAAGTGAAAAAGAATCATTAGTTTTTACTGATGTAGATAGTCAAATTAATGATGAAATACAAATATCTTCAAAAGGTAATTATAGTAATGGTGAATTATTTAGTAATTTCTATTTTGCTGATTCTCCTAAAAAAGATTTAATTGAAGGCGAGTTATATAAAACTAAATATGATACAAAAGAAAGCCTTGCTTATTTAAAAGAATTTATTGTGAATAAGTTAAAGGATGAATCTTTATATTTTCCATCATATTATAATGATAATGTTACTAAATATGGTAATTTCAAAATTGGGAATAACTATATTAGCTTAAATAATAAAACAAAAATTAGAGCTATGTCATGCACATTTAATAACAATGTTCTTGGTGTTATGACTGATTATGAAAATATATTTATTTTAAATAAATCATCTAATAATAATAATAATTTTTATATTTTAGTTACTCATCAAACTTATTTATCTCCTGTTAAAACTGATAATAGAAATTATAAAGGTGTAGGAGTTGAGCTTAAACTAAGTAGGAATAAATCTTATTATGATATAACTAGATATGGACCTAGTCCTTCTTCTAACAATATTGTGATAGTTTCTAATAATATAGAAAAAAATGAAAATGATTTATCTGATTTTGAAACTATAAAAACACCTATTATTTCTAGTAAAGGGACTATTAGTCAAGGATTTGTAGATATTTTATTTGAATATGTTGAACCTGGTTCTTGGTATGGTGATATTTGTGACTATAATTCAAATGAAACAGTTCAATCTAGTTATGTTATATTAGATGCTAGTAAACAAAATAGTGAAATTAATTATCTTTCTAATGTGACAGGCAGATTCCAAAAATATGAAAATTGGCCATTCCCATGGGTGGATGAGTATTACACAATGAATTTGAATAATCAAATTAATGTGGCAGATATATTAGATAAAATTGCATAAAAGTTGAAGTTATATTAATTGATATTATTGAGTTATTGATACTAAACGCTTTAAAAAATTAAGCAAAATAAAATTGATATCATTTTAGATAAAAGGCATTGATTTAAGGTTGATGCCTTTTAAACTAGAAACATATTATAAAGACAAAATTAAATAAGTGTGTTATAGTTAAATGATCAAATAATTAATTTGGAGTCATTAATGGAAAATAAAAATACACCTATAAATTTGTTATTTTGTTTAGATAAGAATTGTTTTGATGGTTTATTAATAACTTTGTTATCTATAGTTAAAAATACATCCCATCCTTTAAATATATTTATCGGGACTGGTAAATTTACTACTCCTAAAAAGGAATTCTTTTGCTTTGAACAATCCCAAGCTGATTTTTTAGAAAATATACTTAAAAAGTACAATCAAGATACAAAAATTCAAGTGATTGATATGAGTGAAGAAGTAATGAAAAAATTAGGAAAAAGTGTTAATTTAAATGGAAAATTTTCACCTTATTCAATGATAAGATTACTTTCAGATTATCATGATGAATTTGGGGATAAATTATTATATTTAGATATAGATTTAGTTATTTGTGATGATATCTATAAATTGTATTCTTTAAATATTGATAATAAAGATATTGCTATGGCTAAAGATGAAGTAGGATCTCATTGGTTAGGTAAAAATTATTGCAATTCTGGTGTTATTTTAATGAATTTAAAAAGATTAAGAGAAAACAAACACTTTGATATAGTAAGAAATAAAGTAATTAAAAATCGTTATTTTATGCCAGATCAAACTGCTTTAAATAGAGGTTTAAAAGGAAATATAGAAATAATTTCCAATAGATTTAACGACCAACATTATTTACATAAAGATACTGTTATTAGACATTATTGTGGATGGGTCAAATTAAATAAAAAAGGTTTTTCAAATGTAACTGAAAAACCATGGAATGTTGATAATTTTAAAAAGATATATGGAGAGCATGTCCATAAAGATTTATTAAAAGAATATTTAAAAATTAAAGAAGAATATTTAAAAAGCGTAAAAGGCTAAATTGTTTTAGACTGGCAATCAAATTTTTAATTTTGAAATTCAAAATAAAATAAAAAAACCGCTCAATAATGAGCGATTTAAATTACTTTTTAACTGGCGGAGGAAAAGGGATTTGAACCCTTGCACAATGTTACTTGTCTACGAGCTTTCCAAGCCCGCCCCTTCAGCCTCTTGGGTATTCCTCCAAATGCTTAATTATTATATAGTATTATTTAATAAAATGAAAGAGAAAAAATTAAAAAAATCAAAAAAAGTGTAAAAAGTAGTTTTGCTTGATTATATTATTAACTTCAAGAATTAAGTTGACGTATATTAATTGTTTAAATTGGCGATTTAGTGTATATTAATTGTAGTTAGTAAATTAAATCTAACAAGGAGGAAATAATTAAAATATGAAATTTGCATATGCTTCAAGAACAGGTAATGTTCAATCAATTATTGATGCTTTAGGATTAGATGCTACTTATATCCAAGGTGGCGATGAAGAAGTTGATGGTCCTTTCATCTTATTCACTTACACAGATGGTATGGGTGATGTTCCACCTGAAGTTGATGCTTTCTTACAAGCTAATGGCTCAAATTTAAAAGGTGTTGTAGTTTCTGGTGATCATGCTTATGATCCTTGCTTCTGCGGCGCTGGTGAAAAGATTCACGATCAATATGGTGCACCTGTTTTATATCAAGTTGAAAACGGTGGTACTCAAGAAGATTTAGACGCTATCAAGGCTGAAATTGCTAAATTCTAATTATTAATATCTTGTAAATTAAACTGCTAGGGATTAATTTCTTTAGCGGTTTTTTGTTTTTGAGATTTATGTTTGTTTTCTTAAATATTTTCTTTATGGATATTTAAAAAATCTTAAATTTATGTTATCTTTAATTAAGGATACTAAATCTCTTTATAGATATATCAGGAGAAGCTTATGGAAAATAAAAAATATGATGTTATTGTTGTCGGTGCTGGTCCGATGGGGTATTTTAGTTGCTTGGAATTAGTTAATAAAGATCCAAATTTAAAGGTTTTACTTTTAGAAAAAGGTAGAGATATCTATACAAGAAAATGTTTGATTTTAGAAAAGAAAGTTAAGATTTGTCCAAAAAATGTAAATGGTGGACAAGGTTGTTTGCCTTCTTGTAGTATCACAAGTGGATTTGGTGGATGTGGTGCTTATTCAGATGGTAAATTTAACATTACAACTGAATTTGGTGGCTGGATGACTGATTATGTCTCTCCTAGTAAAGTTTTAGAATTAATTGAATATGTCGATGATATTAATCTTAAGTTTGGAGCTCCTACTACTTTAACAGATCCATATACTGAAGAGGTTAAAGAAATTGAGAAAAAAGCTATTGGTGTTGGACTTAAATTATTAAGAAGTAAGGTAAGACATTTAGGTACAGAAGTTAATTTAGAAGTTTTAAAACACATTTATGATTATCTTCAAACTAAAATTGATATGAGATTTTGCTTTGATGTAAAAGATATCATTGTTGAAGATGGAGTTTGTAAAGGAATAGTTGGTGGAGCTAATAACGAAACATATTATGGTGATAATGTTATTTTAGCTGTTGGAAGACCTGGAGCTGATTGGCTTTCATCAATGTTAAAAACTCATGGTGTTATTGCTACAAATAATAGAGTAGATATTGGTGTTAGAGTTGAAACAAATAACATTATTATGGATGATATAAATAAATATTTATACGAAGGTAAATTTATTTATAACACTGATGAAGGTACTCAAGTTAGAACTTTCTGTTCTAATCCAAGTGGTCATGTAGTTGTTGAAAATAACAACGGAGTTATTGTGTGTAATGGGCATTCATATGGTTCAAGTAAACTTGGTTCAAATAACACTAACTTCGCCTTATTAGTTTCTCATACTTTCTCTGAACCATTTAAAGATTCAAACGAATATGCTAGATCAATTGCTGAATTAGCTAATAAATTATCTGGTGGTTCTGTTCTAGTTCAAAAATTTGGTGATTTAATTAGAGGAAGACGTTCAACTAGTAAACGTATTGAAGAAGGATTTGTTACTCCTACCTTAAAAGAAGCAGTCCCAGGTGATTTATCTTTAGTCTTACCTTATAAGACATTACAATCTTTAATTGACATGGTAAAAGCTTTAGATCATGTTACTCCTGGTATTGCAAATGATCACACTTTATTTTATGGAGTTGAAGCAAAATTCTATTCAGATAGAATTCCAGTAGATAATAATTTTATGACAAAAATTCAAAATCTCTATGTTGGTGGAGATGGAGCTGGAATTACTAGAGGTTTATCTCAAGCTGGAGCAAATGGTGTTTATATTGCTAGACACATCATTGAAAATAAAGTTAAATAATTAATATTGTCCTTTAAATCTCAATAATAAATATTTAAAAATAATTTGTATTTGTAAAGCAGTAAATTTATCTTTTAAGAAATCTTCTAAATCTTTAAAGGCGACAATTTTATAGTTGATATCTTCAAATTCTTCTAAATTGTTATTTGAAAATGAATCAACTTTTGCTAATACGATACTATTTAATTCATCAGAGAGGCCAGATGAAGTTGGACTTGATTTAGCTAATATTTCTAAAGAGGAGATATTAGTACCTACTTCTTCTAAGGCCTCTCTTTTTGCAGCAATTAATAAGTCTTCATTTCCATCTACTAAACCAGCAGGAATTGAATAGACATAATTATTTAAGGCTGGTCTAAATTGTTTAGTTACTATAGTAGATAATAATCCAGTTTTAGGATTTATAAAATATAAAGGTATTAAAACTCCATCAGTTCTTGTGTAGTCTTTTTTTACACATACTAAGTCATCTTTTTTTCTTCTTGAAGCTATAAAGTATGAATAATTTTTAACTGATTTATCATTTTGAATGACTTGGTAAGTCAAAGTAAAATAATTTAAAAAAGGGTGATTTGTTTCTTGTAATACATTAATTAATTTCCATTCCATAAAAATACCTCATTTCTTTTCACTTTATTAGTTTAATGTCTTATAATTTAAAAGTAAAAAGAAAGTTGGTGAATTTTATGTCAAATGAAAAAATTGTATTTCTTGGAACACCTGAAATATCTGCTTATTTATTAGAATATATGATAAATAATGGGTTTAACATAGTCGCAGTTATTTCTCAAGAAGATAAACCACAAGGAAGAAAGATGGTTTTAACTCCTTCTAGTGTTTCTAAAGTAGCTTTAAAATATGGAATTCCTTTATATAGACCTACAAAATTAAATAAAGATTATTCATATTTAGAAGAAATTAAACCAGATTTATTATTAACATTTGCTTATGGCCAAATTATTTCTAGTAAGATATTAGCTTTAAGTAAATACAAACCATTAAATATCCACGCTTCTTTACTTCCTAAGTATAGAGGGGCAAGTCCAATTCAAGCGTGTTTATATAATGGAGATAGTCAAACTGGTATATCTTTAATGGAAATGATTAAAGAATTAGATGCTGGTGATGTATATGCATGTGAAAAAATAGATATTGAAAAAGAAGATAATTACACATCTTTACAAGATAAATTAAAAGAACTTGCTTGTAGTATGGTAAGTAAATATTTGCCTTTATATTTTGAAAATAAATTAGAAGGAATACATCAAGATGAATCTAAAGTTGTCTTTACTCATTTAATTTCTAAAGAAGATGAACATTTATTATTATCAAAATCACCTGTTGAATTTGTTAATCAAGTTAGATCATTAGCCGATATTCCTGGAGGATATTTATATTTAGATGATTTCAAATTGAAAATATTTAAAGCTAGTGTCTATGATGAAAAAACATATGGTCAAATAGGTGAAATCGTTATAGCTAATAAAAAAGAAATAATATTACAAGTAAATGGTGGAACAGTTAAATTAGAGAATCTACAAAAACCAGGTAAAAATAGAATGTCAAATGTCGATTTTTATAATGGTAATAAGAATATTTTGGGGGTTAAATTAAAATGACAAAAAAGAAAATATCAAATCGAAAATTAATATATTATATTTGCGTAATTGCTATATTTGCTAGCTTAGAATTTGTAATTACAAGCTATATTTCTGTACCAATTGGTGGAGGAGCTGGATATTTAAATTTCTCAGATTTATTTGTCTTTTTATTAGCTTGTTTTGTTCATCCTTTAGTAGGTGGAGCAGTTGGTGGAATTAGTGGAATGTATGCAGATTTATTTTTAGGATATGCAACATTTGCGCCTTTTACCTTAATTATTAAATTTTTAGAAGGTGTAGTTAGTGGATATTTATATATGTTTTTAGCAAAAAAGCAAACTAATAACATATTGAAAGTTATATTTACATTTATAAGTTTTATTGTCGGTGGTATATTAATGGCACTTTTATATACAATTCCTGATTTTATAACTTATGGAACAACAGATTTAGCAACTAGCTTACCTATTGTATATTTGGATTTAGGATTTAATACTTTGCAAGGAGTAATAAATGCTTGTATTGCTTCTTGTTTAATTATTGGCCTAGATAAAACTAATGTATTTAAATTAATTGAAACATTGTAGTTAGAAGATATATTAATATTTAATATGATAAAATAAACGTATGTGAAGAAAGAGGAAGATTTATGATTAAAATATATGTTAAAGATTTTGGAGTAATGACTCTAGAAATGGATTATGAAAATGCTAAAAATACAGCTAGTAATTTTGTAATGTTAGCACATTCTGGCTTTTATGAAGATTTAACTTTCCATAGAATTATCAAAAATTTCATGATTCAAGGTGGAGATGGTGAACCTAGACAAAAATATTTAGATTACACAATTAAAGGTGAATTTAAATCCAATGGTTTTAATAATAATTTAAAACACAAAAGAGGAGTAATTTCTATGGCTAGAACATTTATTCCTGATTCAGGTACATCTCAATTTTTCATTTGTCATAAAGATGCACCTCATCTTGATGGAGAATACGCAGCCTTTGGTAAGTTAGTAGATGGATTTGATGTCTTAGATAAAATTGCTTCAGTTAGCACAAATTATGTTGATGCTCCTTTAAAAGATGTTGTAATTGAAAAAATGGAAGTAATTGATGAACCATTATATCCAGTAGAAAAAATTAAATAATAACATGATAGAATTTAAAGACCTCACTAAAAGATTTGGTGGAAAAATCGCTGTAAATGATTTGAATTTAACTATTAATAATGGTGAGGTTTTTGGCTTGCTTGGACCTAATGGTGCTGGTAAATCAACTTCATTAAAAATGGCTACAGGTATTTTATATCCAACTAATGGCGATGTTTTAATGGATGGATATTCTATTAAAAATGATACATTAAATGCTAAAAGACAATTTGGATTTGTTTTGGATACTCCAGATATGTTTTTAGGTATGACTGGGTTAAATTATTTAGCTTTTATTTGTTCTATATATGGAATAAATGAAACAATTGGAATGCAAAGATGCATAGAATTAGCAAAGAAATTCAATATATATAAAGACTTAAATGATTATATTTTGAATTATTCTCATGGTATGAGACAAAAAATATTTATTATTGGTTCTTTAATTCATAATCCTAATAACTGGATTTTAGATGAACCATTAACTGGATTAGATCCTGAAGCAGCTTTCCAAGTTAAGACCATAATGAAAGAATACACCAAAGAAGGGAAAACTGTTTTATTTTCAACTCACGTTTTAGAAGTGGCTGAAAAGATTTGTGATCGAATTGGAATTATATCAAAAGGTAAATTGATCTTTGTAGGAACAATAGAAGAATTAGCAAAAAAAGAAAACGAAACTAATTCATCTTTAGAAGACTTATTTTTGGAACTCACTAAATAATGAAACAGTTTTTGTATTTGTTAAAAGCAACTTACGCTTCAAGTATATCTATTAGAAAAAGTAAGAAAAGTAAAATTAAAAAGAATTTAGCAATTCCTCAAATTTTACTTTCTTTAGTTATTTTAGTTGGATATGGTGCTCAATTTGCAATCAAGTTATTAGGCTATAAAAATG
>CAVHUN010000026.1:0-3257 GCA_963639175.1 uncultured Prevotella sp. | reverse complement strand
TAGTTTATATTTAACTATTAATAATGGCTATTTTTCACCTTTAGATTTAAAAGAAAATATCTTTAGAACTACTTCTAAAGAGACTCCTCATTATTATTCTAAAACTTATTTTTATTCAGAAGCTTTAGCTAATAGAATAGAAGACATGGTCAATTTAAATGTTGAATATATCAACGAATATGAAGATTTTCCATTTATTAAGGCTATAGTGAGTTTATTTTATTTTGATTATATTAATCCATATGAATTATTTAGAAATGAAATGACTTGTTTGTTTTTTAAAATGAGTCTTGCTAAGTCTGGATATTCTTCTTTTAGTGTCTTTTCTTCAATTGAAAATCTCATCTTATTTAAAGATGAAGGACTTTTAAAAGCTAAACAAAAAACTCAAAAATATAAAGATTTAACTTATTTTGTGTTATATGTAGTTGATTTTTTAATTCAAGATACAAATGACTTAATTGATTCAATTAACGAATATAAAAATTCATTTGAAGAAGTAGAAGTAAAAGAAAATCAAGTTGAACTTGAAAAAGAATTTCCTAGATTTAATGGAGGAGATGTTATTCAAGAAGGACTTAATAACGCCTATGAATCTATAAATAAAGTAAATGAGAAAGTCAGTGAAACTAAAAATAATAATTCTTCATTTTTAACTAATAACGTTTATGGACAAGTAAATGTAGCTTTACCTATATTTCCAAGTGGATTGCAAGATTCAGATATATTAAAAATTACAAATGATTTAATGGAAACTTATCCATCAATGAAATATTCTCAAGCTCATTTTTACGCCTCACATTGTACAATAGGTAGATTTTATACTATCAATCAATTTAAGCAAGAAGAGAAGACAAGTTATGAAACTGCTAGAACTAGCATGGACTATTTAGCAAGTATTGGTTTTTATCAAAAGACTCAAATGAAGAATAAATTTGTTTATAGACCAATACCAAGAAACACCAATTTTGATAATGATTAATATTGATAATTTATATAATCAAGAAGCTTCTTATTTATATATTCACATTCCATTTTGTAAACATTTATGCTCATATTGTGATTTTTGCAAATTTATAAATCAAGAAAAGAATATGACTGATTATGTTTCTAACTTGATAATAGATCTTTCAAAAATTAAAAATAAGAAATTAAAAACAGTATTTATAGGAGGGGGAACTCCTTCTTATTTAGACTATTCAAATTTAAAAAGATTACTAACATATATAAATAATAACTTTCAAATAGAAGAAGAATTTACTATAGAAGCTAATCCAGATAGTCTAGACAAAGAAAAGATTAAATTATTTAAAGATTGTAATGTAGATAGAATATCTTTAGGGGTAGAATCAACTAATTTAAAAACTTTAGAATTTTTAAATAGAAAACACTCAAATCAAGATGTGATAAATGCAGTTAATTTATTAAAAAAATATGGAATAAATAACATTAATTTAGATTTTATCTATGGAGTATTTTTTGAAACAAAAGAAGATATTTTAAAAAATATAGAATTTGCATCTAGTTTAGATGTAACTCATATTTCATATTATTCTTTACAAGTTGAAAAAGGGACTAAATTATATTTATTAAAAGAAAATGTTGTAGATGATGATACATTAGCATCTATGTATGAATATATTTTAAATGAATTAGAAAAAAGAGGGTATTTTAGATATGAAGTATCTAATTTTTCTAAAATAGGTTATCAATCTAAACATAATAAAGCCTATTGGCGTAATTATAATTTTTATGGAGTAGGAACAAATAGTTCAGGATTTACATATCCTAATAGATATAAAATTACATCTAATTTATTAAATTATTTAAATAGAAGAAATTTAATAGAAGAAAATATTATTGAAGATGAAAATTCAAATGAATTTAATTATTTAATGTTAAATCTTAGACTAGTAGAAGGCTTTGATTTAGCTGAATATAATAAATTATTTAAAAAAGACTTCTTTCAAGAATATGAAAAAGAATATTCTAAAATTAAAGAGTTTTTTCAAGTTAAAAATAATAGATTATCTGTTAAAAGAGAACATTTATATATATTAGATGAACTTTTAGTTAGTTTATTGCATTTTGAGATTGAAAATTAAACCTAATTATGTTTTAATAATTAATGCGATGCGGCCATGGCGGAACTGGTAGACGCGTACGTTTGAGGGGCGTATGGGTATCCCATGCGAGTTCGATTCTCGCTGGCCGCACCATCGATTTGAATTAAATGGGTCTAGTAATAGATCTTTTTTTGTTGCTAGAAATTAAATTGATTTTTTGTCGCGGGTGGGATTAATTCTTAAATGAGTATAGACTTAGTATATGTAGTAATAGCTACCACTAATAATAAAAGACTTTCTTTATTTAAAAAATAATCATCTTGATTTTCTTTATGGCTTGGGAAATTGTATATGCAATGTGTTTTGAAATATTAGTTTTGAATGTTTCAAAATATTCTCGCGATATTTTATAAAATATATGTGGGAGTAAAAGTGTGGAGTTTAATTTTTTTTAGATTATATTATAAAAATTATAAATAATTAATAAGTTTTGAGTAGTAAAGACTACTGCAAGAAGATACTTTTACTAAATTATTAGAATTGTTAAAAGAAAGTATTAAAATACAAGAATAGGGAATATTTAGTAATTAATTATTTGTGAATATTATCTATGACAACATCCACATGGTGTGCGGATAAAATCTAATAATGAATCTACATAATCTCTATTAATAAAGTAGTCATTATCTTGTTTTGAAATTAGATTTCCTTCAATCATTAATTTTAAATGTTTGTTTAATTCGACTTCATCTTCTGCAGTAATCATTAATAATTCATCATATGATAATTGATTGTTAATATAGAGAAATTTTGCGATTTTTACTCTTGTAGGATTTGATAAGATAGTAAATCCTTGGCTTGCTTCATCTTTATGCATTTTAATAGTTAGCTCCTTCTTTTTAATTATATAAAGTTAAATAATTTATTTCATTAATATTGCATTAAATTAAAAACTTTCTAAAATGTTGACTATTATGCTTGTCTATTTTATGAATTCGATTTATAAATTCTTAGTTAGATAGAACATATATGAACTAATTTATAAATATTTTCTCATTTAATAATAACTTTTTTGTAGCTTAGGAAATTGTATTTGCAATGTTTTTTGAAATATTATTTTGAATGTTCCAAAATATAAACACTAAATTGCACTGAGGTGATTTTTTAACCCTTCTAGAAAGTGATAAAATA
>CAVHUN010000025.1:7118-21878 GCA_963639175.1 uncultured Prevotella sp. | reverse complement strand
ATATTAATAGTTGGAATATTATTAGCTTTTGTAATATATTTCTTATATAAAAATTTGATTTATTCAGTGATTTGTATAGTAGTTTGTTTAATTGCTCTTGTCGGTTTTAAGATTTATTCAAATTCTAAAAGTAAAATAAAAGATGATGAAATAGATGTAAAAGTAGAATTTATTAATAGGTTAGTTGAAAATTTAATTGCAAGACAAAATCCAAGTGAATCTATTTATAATTCAGCTAACGAAATTAAAAGTTCTGTTTTTAAAGATGAAATTTTAAATAATTACAATCAAGAAGAATCTAATTTTAATAAAATAGAAGTAGAAGGTAAACAATTAAATGAATATGATGTTGAATTATTTACTCAAATAAACAATTTAAGTAATAAAAAGTATTCAAATATAAATTGTGTTGATAATCTAATAGATATCAAAAATAAGATGCTATCTAATAAATCTAAATTCAATTTTGAAATGTGTCAAAATCTAATTTTAGGAGTCTGTATAGTGTTTTATGTTTATTATATTTTAATGATGATTTTTAACTAATATGAAAAAAATTATTACATTGTTTTTATTAATGATAAGTGCATCTAGTTTAAAGCTTCAAGCTAAAATTAATAAAACGCAAAATGAGCTATTAGAAATTTCTAATAAAGTTGAAAGTTATATAAAGTCAAATCGTAAAATATATTACATTTTAAAAGAAGATCAATATTTTAAATTTGATATAAATAATTACGAGCATATTTTCTATTATTCATTGTATTCTTATATCAATTGCTCATTATTTTACAATTATAAAGTTGAAATAAATGGTATGTTCAATTTTTATGCTTCTTCTCTTGTTCTTTAATTTTTAAATGAGTAAAATAAATAAGTGTTGTTAGGAGTAAATTTATTATGAAAAATATAATTGAAGATTTAGTTGAAAGAGGACTTCTTGATAATTTCTCAGATAAAGAAAAAGTTGAAGAATTATTAAAAACTAAACAAACAATTTATTGTGGATTCGATCCATCAGCAAAATCATTACAATTAGGTAACTTTGTTATGATTACAATCTTAAGAAGATTACAAAAAGCTGGACATAGAATCATTGCTATTATTGGTGGTGGAACTGGTATGATTGGTGACCCATCAGGTAAAAAAGCTGAAAGAACATTTTTAGATGCTCAAAGAGTAAATGATAATGTTGAAGCAATTAAAAAACAATTGTCAAAATATTTGGATTTCTCAAGTCCAGATAAAGGAATTTTATTAAACAATGGTGATTGGTGGAGCAAAATTTCAGTCATTGAATATTTAAGAGATTATGGTAAACAATTTTCAATTAACTACATGTTAAATAAAGAAATTGTTGCATCTAGATTAGAAACAGGTATTTCTTATGCTGAATTCTCTTATATGGTCTTACAATCTGCTGACTTTTATAGATTATATAAAGAATATGGATGTTCATTACAAATCGGTGGAGGAGATCAATGGGGTAATTTAACTTCTTCATTAGAATTAGTTCATAAAAAAGAACCTAAAGCTGAAGCCGAAGTCTTTTCAGTTAAATTAATTACTGATTCAGAAGGTAAGAAATTTGGTAAATCTGAAAGAGGAGCTTTATATTTAGACCCAACTATGTGTTCTCCTTATTACATTTATCAATATTTTATCAACGTATCTGATAATGATGCTGTTAGATATATGAAGATATTTGATGATAGACCATTAGAAGAAATTCAAAAAGATGTTGATGAACACTTAGCAAATTTAGGTCAAAGATTAGCTCAAAAGAAATTAGCATATATGATTGTTGAAACCTTACATTCTAAAGAAGTCGCTGATGATATGGTTAAAATGTCAAATGCTTTATTTAGCGGAGATTTTAAAGATTTAAGTGAAGAACAAATTTATGAAATTTCTGAAAGCTTAAATAAATTAGAAGTTAAAGAAGATTCTATAAGTTTAGTAGATGCATTAATCGGTTTGAAATTAGCATCTTCAAAAAGAGAAGCAAGAGAATTTATCACAAATCAATCTATTAGAGTAAATGGGGAGAAAAATAGTGATGTAAATTACATCTTAACTCCTAAAGATGGATTATTTAACCATTTATTATTAATAAAAAGAGGTAAAAAGCTCTACGGCTTATTAGATTTTAAAAAATAAATCTTAAACTAGAAGAGGAATTAAATGATAATGTTTAATCCCTCTTTTTTTATTTTAAAATTTTTAGCACTCTACCCTTGACAGTGCTAAAATGTTGGGTATACTAATATTGTCAAAAAAAGGAGGTTAACTTATGAGTGAACAAAAGTATACCCAAAAAGTAATCGAAGTAATTAATCAAGCTACTGAGATTGCAAAAAATAATCAAAACCCAAGTGTTGATGTTCCACATTTATTGAGAGCGTTATTTGATATTGATTCATCTTTCTATCTTAAAGTATTGGATAGATTAAATATTGATAATAAATTAGTTTCTCAAACTATTGATGGATTTATTAATCAAATTAGTAAGACATCTGCAAATATTGATGAGCCTTATCCAAGTGCAGACTTTAAAAATATATTGTATTCAGCTACTAAATATCAAAAAGATTTTACAGATGAATATCTTTCTATTGAACATTTATTATTAGCTCAATTTGATTCTAAAAATTCCTTAGTTTTAAAATTATGTGAAATAAAAGACTACAATAAAGAGAATTTCTTAAAAATTATTAAAGATATTAGAGGAAGTTCAAAAGTCACTTCTGATAATCCAGAAGCTACATACGATGTATTAAAAAAGTATGGTAGAGACTTAGTAGAAGAAGTCGCTAAAGGTAAAGTAGATCCAGTTATTGGTAGAGATGAAGAAATAAGAAGAGTGATTCAAATTCTTTCTAGAAAATCTAAAAATAACCCTGTCTTAATTGGTGAACCTGGTGTAGGTAAAACTGCAGTAGTTGAAGGATTAGCATGGAGAATATTTAAAGGTGATGTTCCTGTTTCTTTAAAAGATAAGACTATTTTTGAACTTGATTTAGGTTCATTAATTGCTGGTGCAAAATACAGAGGTGAATTTGAAGAGAGAATGAAAGCTACTTTGAAAGAAGTTGAAAAAAGCAATGGTAAAATCATTCTATTTATCGATGAAATTCACATGTTAATTGGGGCTGGTAGAACTGATGGTGCAATGGATGCTGCTAACTTATTAAAGCCTATGTTAGCTAGAGGTGAATTGCATTGTATTGGTGCAACAACTTTAGATGAATATAGAAAATACATTGAAAAAGACCCTGCATTTGAAAGAAGAATGCAAAAAGTTTTAATTGATGAATCTAGCGTAGAAGATACTATTACTATTTTAAGAGGTATTAAAAATTCATATGAACAACATCATGGTGTTCAAATTACTGATGATGCTTTAATTGCTGCTGCTACATTATCAAAAAGATACATAACTGATAGACATTTACCTGATAAAGCTATCGATTTAATTGATGAAGCTTGTGCAAAAGTAAGAATGCAAATCGATTCTATGCCTGATGAATTAGATCAAGTTAATAGAAAATTGATGCAATTAGAAATTGAAAAAGTTTCATTAAAAAATGATGATAGTGAATCTGCTAAATCTAGAATAGAAGAGATTTCAAAAGAAATTGCTTCATATAAAACTAGAAAAGATGAATTGACATTACAATGGCAAAATGAGAAAAAAGGCTTAGAAGATATTAAAGATTATCAAGCTAAACTCAATCAAGCTAAGTTAAATTTAGATAAGGCTATGAATGAAGCTGATTATAATTTAGCAGCTAAGTTACAAAACTATGATATTCCTACATTAAAACAAAAGATTGAAGAATTGAAAAACAAAGATTCTAAAGAAAAGATACTTGATGAAACAGTAACTGATGAAACAGTAGCTGGAGTAGTCTCTACTTGGACTGGAATACCTATTTCTAAATTAACTCAATCTGAATCTAGCAAGATTTTGAACTTAAAAAACGAACTTGAAAAAAGAGTAATTGGACAAGATCAAGCTTGTGAATTAGTATCTGATGCAATAATTAGATCTAGAGCAGGTATCAATGATGAAAATAGACCTCTTGGTTCATTCTTGTTCTTAGGACCTACTGGTGTAGGTAAAACTGAAATCGCTAAAGCCTTAGCTGAACAATTATTTGATTCAGAAAGTGAAATTATAAGAATTGATATGTCTGAATACATGGAAAAATTCTCTGTGTCTAGATTACTTGGAGCACCTCCAGGATATGTTGGTTATGATCAAGGTGGTCAATTAACTGAAGCTGTAAGAAGAAAACCTTATTCTATTGTTTTACTTGATGAAATTGAAAAAGCTAACCCAGATGTATTTGATATTTTATTACAAGTATTAGATGATGGTAGATTAACTGATTCTCAAGGTAAAGTAGTTGATTTTAAAAATACTATCTTAATCATGACAAGTAATATTGGTTCTGAATATTTACTAAATGGTAATACTAAAGAAAATCAAGAGAAAGTCAACGCAGTTTTAAAGACAAAATTTAAGCCAGAATTCTTAAATAGAATTGACGAAATTATTATGTTTAATTCCTTAGATAAGAGTGTTGTAAATAAGATTGTTTGTAAGTTCTTAAATCAACTTGGCGAACAAATGAAACACAGAGATATCGAATTTAAATATGATGATGATGCAGTTGAAAAGATTGCAAAAGATTCATTTGACCAAATTTATGGTGCTAGACCTATAAGAAGATATATTCAAAAATATGTCGAGACTCCTTTAGCTAATGAAATAATTAAAGGAACAATTATTAAAAAATGCACTTTAAAAGTGAGTGGTGATGACTTTGTTTTTGAAGCTAAATAATAATCTAATACAAAAAGCCCTGGTTAATTCCAAGGCTTTTTGCGTTTTAGTCTAATTTTGAATATTCTTCTTCACTGACTTTTTCTAACCAAGTAGTTGAACATTTGTCACCTTTAATTTCAAATGCTAAATGGGAAAACCATGAGTTTTTACTTGCACCATGCCAATGTTTTACATTAGGTGGAATAATAACTATATCTCCAGGGAATAATTTTTTAGCAGGAGAATTTTCTAATTGATAATATCCAATTCCATCTACACAAATTAAAACTTGTCCACCATTTGATTTAGCATTATGAATATGCCAATTATTTCTACAACCTGGTTCAAATGTGACATTGCATATAAATAAAGGATCTTTATTTGGATCAGTAAGTGGATTTAAATACGATTTACCTACAAAATATTTTTCATATGCCGTATTTAACTTACCTAAGCCAAATAAACCACCATGAGTTATCTCACTTTTATCATCTTTATATACTTCTTTTGCAATGTTAAAACCAGCCCATGCATTTGGCCAACCTGCATAAAAGGCAAGATGAGTTAAAATCTCTGCCATTTCTTGCTTGCTAACTCCATTATTTTTGGCGTTTTGAATATGATATTTTAACAAATTATCGATAATTCCTTTACTAATTAAGCTAGAAACAGTAATTGTAGATCTTTCTTTTAAAGATAAAATATCATTTGACCATATCTTGCCAAATAAAACATCATCATTTAAACTTGCAAATTTAGGGGCAAAATCATTTAATGCATCTCTTCCAGCTGTTTGTTTTTTCATAAATACTCCTTTATTGACACTATGTCATCAATTTAATATATATGTATTTTGACACTGTGTCAATAAAAAAGTAATACTAATTAAAGTGTTACTTCAAATATGATAGAATGATTATCTTTGCTTTCAGATTTTATTTTGCCTTTATGAATTTGAGTTATAGTTTTTCCAATAGATAGTCCTAAACCATATCCTTGTTTATGTTGACTTATTTCTTGATCTCGATAATATCTTTCAAATAAATAAGAATGATCTCCTATTTCAATATTACTCACTTCATTTTTTACTTCAATATGGGCGGATTTTCCTTGCTTATAAATAATTAAATCAATTGTTGAATTTTCTAATGAATATTTAATGGCGTTATCTAATAAGATAGAAATAAGTTCTCCTAAAAGCAAACTATCGCCTTTAATAATTACATTTTCTTGAATGTTTGTTTGAATGTTTTTGTTTTCTTTTTTAGCAAGAATAGAGCATGAATTTTCAACTTCAATGGCGATTTGACTTAGATTTACATCTGTTTTATTTATTTTAATACTATCTTCATCTAATTTAGAAATAAACATTAATTTCTTTAATAAATCATCCATTTTATCAGTTTGTTTATCAATAGTTTGAGTCCATTCAGATTGACCATTTTCTAGCTCAATTACTTCATTTGAGGCTTTAATTATTGCTAGAGGAGTCTTAATTTGATGATTGATATTTGAAATGAATTCTTTTTTGGCCTGATAATTATCTAATATTGGCTTTGTTGCGATTTTAGAAAAGATAATTACTAAACTTGAAATAATTACAAGCCCACCTAGACTTACAAATATTGAAATTAACATGAAAGTGTTAAAGTTATTTTTTTCCATTGTTGAATCTAAGAAAATATAAGTTGTTACCATATTAGAGACTGACTTTTTATAGTAAAAATTATTATAAAAACCAGAATCAGAATTATTTATATCTGTATAGGCTTTTGATGCATAAGTTGTATCAACACTTGCAATATGAGATAAATCAATTGTTATATTGCCATTATTATCTTGAATTTTAAAATAACGGGTAGTGAATTCATCTTCTTTATGAATATTTGGATTGTCTTTTTTATCAAAGTCATTTTGAACTAGTTCTATTTTGTGATTTAAAGAAGAGACTAAACTGTTGTAGTTTAATAAATTCATTGTAATTACAACACTTGAAAAGACAACTATTAAAACTGCAACTGTTATTAATATAAATTTTCTTTGTAGTTTTTTAATCATCTTTTTTCTCCAGTATATATCCAGTGTTTCTAATGGCTTTTATTATAATAGGGGATTCAATTTTATTTAGTTTTTTTCTTAAATATGAAATATAAACCCAAATGGTAGTAATATCACCATCTTCTAAACCATATATTCTTTCTAAGATATAATCTTGAGTGACTACTTTAGCTGGATTTATCATAAAACAGGCCATTACTTGATATTCTTTACTTGATAAAGTTTCTTCTTTATCTTTGTATCTAATTTTAAAAGTTTGAGGATCTAATTCAAGTCCATTAAAAGAGTAAACACTAGTTTTAGTATCGTGTTCTCTTCTAATAATTGTGCGTAATCTTGCTAATAATTCTAAACTGGAAAATGGCTTAGTTAAGTAATCGTCAGCTCCATTATCTAAGCCATTTAATTTATCTTCAATTTGGCTTTTAGCAGTAAGCATAATAACAGGTGTTTTAATTCCTCTACTTCTAATTTCTTTTAATGTGGATATTCCATCTAATTTAGGCATCATTACATCTAGAATAATAGCGTCATATTCACATACATTTAAATAATCTAAAGCTTGTTCACCATCATAAGCACAATCGACTAAATAGTTGTTCTTTTTTAAGACTATACTAAGTGGTTTTGATAACATTTTTTCATCATCAACTAATAAAAGCTTCATAAAATCACCTACCTGTTTTTATTTTACATTAAATTTTTCTTATTGAGCTAAATAACCATAATTTTGACTAGAAAATGCACTAGAAGTGCTTGTTTGATAACTGATTGAGCTACCTTCACCTGCATATACTACATAATTAATATTTGATTTAGATACATATAATTCAAGAATAGTAGTTGAATTAGAGACTAAAGTTAAATATTTATTTGAAACAGAAGTTTTGCTAGTTGATCCACTTACTCCAGTTTGCAAAGTTGGCTTTTGATCCATTCCTGAACAGCCTGCTGCTAATAAATATCCACCATTCATTATAAAGCTACCATCAAAATCAAGAACACCATTTCCTCCATTAGATGGTCCTAAAGCAATTACATATCCTCCACTCATTAATATATTTCCATTACTATCAATTCCATCTCCATCAGCATTAATATAAGTAACTCCGCCTTTAAAATTAATATAAGGAGTTTGACTAATTTGAGTGGCGTTAATTCCATCATCAGATGAATTAATTTCAATAATTCCACCTTCAATATTAATAATGTTTCCTTCTAATCCTTCATATGATTCTAAAATTTTAATTGTTCCAGAAGTGATATTTAATTGATTATCAGTGTGGATACCATCATCATCAGAAGTGATAGTTAATTCACCTCCACTAATTGAAATATTTCCTTCACCATAATTGCCATTTTCAAGTTGAACATCACTATTTGTATGAATACCATCATCGTGGGAGAGAATAGTAATTGTTCCACTATCTATACTTATATTGTTATCTGCTTTAATTCCTTTTGAAGAATAATCACTTTTATTTGAATTACCTTCAGAAGGTCCTCCACCTTGTCCAGGTCTTGATTCAACTGAATAAGTTTCAAAATTAGTAGTGATATTTCCATTTCTATAACTTAAAGCTAAGCAATTGTACTTAGAATTAACATTTAATACATCGGTTTCAAAACTTCCATTTCTACTAGTTCCACTTACTTTAAAAGAAGTAGTATCACTAGGTAAGGAAAATGATAAATAGTTTCTATTAAATCCACCACTGACACTTTTACCAGTTAAAATAGATGAACTTGATTCAGTATAAGCAGTAATAGAAGCAGAAGTAATGTTGTTATCTAATCTTAAATAGAAAGTAGAAGAAGTAGTAGCAACTTGATCTGAATAAGAAGAATAAGAATCTGTATAAATATTAATAGTTGGATTAGAAGTGATATTTACATCATAAGCAGCATCAATTCCATCATAGGCAGCATATAAATTTAAAGTACCACCATCAATATTGATATAACCTTTTTGATTTCCTTTTGAAGAAACATCGCTGTTTTTTGTTTTTAAAGCATCTCCAGAAGTAGAAATTGCTGTAATTGAAGCGCTAGTTATTGTAATTGAATCATTTCCTTTAATAGCGTGATTAACTGCTTTTACATCTAAATTTAAATTCTTAATTTTAAGATCATCTTTACAATGGATACCATTATTTAAATTACCATAAACTGATAAGTTTCCTTTTCCTTTAATAGTTAGATTACAATCAGAATAAATAGCTGAATTAAATGAGCCTTCAGATGTTCTATTATCAATTATTGAATTTGTAGTGCCTTTTTTAGCAGAGATTGAAAAGTCTTCTAAGTTATATCCAACAATTGGAGAATAATTTGAATTAGTAATAGTTACACCATTTAATTCTAGTTCGACTTCTTTATCTTCTCCTGAAACTACTATTCTTCCATTAAATTCACCTTCTAAAGAATAAGTACCACTTTCTAAAATAAATAAAGTATCATCATTAAAAGCTACAAAACCATTGTTATTTGTAATAGTTTTATTAGTTAAATCAATACTAATTGCACTAGTTGAATCATAACTAGATGAACTAGTTAAACTAGGTAATTCAAAATCAATAGTATCATCTTCATTATCTTCACTTGTTGAATCTTCACTAGAAGAATCTTGACTAGATGTTGAAGAAGAATCTTCTGATTTAGAAGTAGATGTACTTACTTTAGTTGAAGAAGTAGATGAACTAGAAGTAGTAGAAGTAGATATACTAGTAGATGTATTTGATGAATTATTATTTAAAGAGCAAGAAGAGCAGATTAATAATAATGTAAGACTTGGAATTAATAAACTTGATTTTTTCATATTGGGTTTCTCCTTTTTATGGCTAAATTATAAGAAATGAAACTTAATAAAAACTTAAAAGTCTTAAGTTTTATGAAAAAATTATCAAATTTGTTAATCACTATATAAATGGAGTGATTTTTGCTTAATTATTAAAAAATTATCATCAAATTCAGACTGAATTGAAATGTTTAATCTTAAGATTAAAATAAAAAGAGGTTAACTTATGAGAAGCAAAGAATTAATTATAAATAAAACATCAAGTATTCAATATAAAAATGGATTAAAATCTAATAAAAATGGTTTAACAGGTATAATAAAAGAATATTTTGAAGAATTAAAAACTTTAGCAGAAGTATACAAGGATAAAGATGCTATGATTAATTTAGCTTATTCATATTATTATATGAATAATTTTCCTAAAGCAAGAGAATGGGCTTATAAGGCTTTTGAATATGGTAATTATGATGGGGAAGCAGTGTATGCATTGATTGGCTTATATGTTGATCAGACTCAAAAAGAAAAATATATTAAAATGTTAAAACACGCTGCTTCTAATTTTTCAAGTTTAGCTTGTGATTTACTTTATAGGCTTATAAAAGATGGAAAAATTAATGAAGATGATGATTGGAAATTGTATTTTTTAAAAACAGGTGCTCAATTAGGTAATATTAATTGTGTAATAGAATGCATCAAATTAAATATCAATTTTAGAGAAAATAAAATGTTAACAGAATATAATCCTCATGAATTCATGCAAAAAATAAATACATATGATCATTCTCCTAGAATGAGATATTCTTTTTCATATTATTCTTTAATAAATTTAATTAATAAAAATTATTTGAATGAATATCCTTTGCTAGATTTATTTAATGTTTTAGCTGAAATAACATATAGAACTTATTATGGATATTATGGAATTTTATCTAATGAAACTTTTGTAGCTCATGTTATGGAACTTGGGTTAAATCTTCCTATAAATAAAGGAATAGAAGAAAAATATTTACAAGTGTTTGGTGAAATATATGGTACAGGTTTTGGAATAAAAAAAGATATTAAAAAAGCTGAAAATTTTTTGCATAGCTCTATTTATCAAAATATAAATGAAAATAGTTTAGTTACAATGATTCGAATTTATATTGCTAACAAAATGTATTCTGATGCTCAATTTTACATAAACTATTATAAAGATTATTTCTATGGACAATATATAAATGATACATATTTAGCTAAAATTGTAAAAACATATGAAAACATTATAAAAAAATTGTAAGGAGGTGATAAAGTATGAAAGTTTTAAAACAAGGAAGAGAAATCAAGATAAAATGCAAAGGCTGTGGAGCTAAATTATCTATAGAAGATGGTGATATTGTAAGATACACTTGGTCAAGTGATGATGGATATGTAATTTGTCCTTGCTGTGATGAAAAAATTGAAATGAGTAGATCTGTATTTACAAATAGATGGCTTCAAAAATAATTAACTATTATTAATTTTAAAAGGGATTGATTAAGTTCAATCCCTTTAATAATGTTTAATTTTTAGACAAATTATTCTACTTTCTTAGTATTTTTATCTTTATTTTCTATCTCTTGTGTCTTATCTTCTTTTTTATCTTTTAAAATGACATTTAAGAAAATACCAAGAATCATAGCTACAGCAATAGAAGTAATTTGAATTGTAGGATTTAAAGGATCTCCAAATTTAAATATTAATCCACCAATACCACTAACTAAGATAACACTTGCAATAAAGATATTTTTTGTATTGTTGAAATCAATTTTTTCATTAATTAGCATTTTAATACCACTAGCAGCAATAAAACCATATAAGACTAAGGCAACTCCACCAGTAACACAATGAGGGATAGTTTCTAAAAGTGCACTAAATGGTGTAATAAACCCAATTATAATTGTCATTATTGCAGCAGAGAAGACAACTTTTGTAGAAGCTATTTTTGTCATACCAATAACAGCGACATTTTCACCATAAGTAGTATTAGCTGCTCCACATAATACACCACTAATTGCAGTAGCAACACCATCACCAAGTAAGGTTTTATCCATTCCTGGTTCACCATTTAATAAGTCTTTATTAATGATATTTCCTAAGTTTTTATGGTCACCGACATGTTCACAAACTGTTACTAATGAAACAGGAATAAATAAGAGCATAACTTGACCAATACTTGCCCAGTTAAATCTAGAAATTTCATCAAATCTTAAGAAAATAAATGATTCAGATGAATTTGGTACAAACAATTTGTAGTTAATAAAAGAAGCAAAGGAGATGTTTTCTTTACTAAATATGTTAATAAATGGTGTAAAGTCTACGATATTGCAGTAAGAATTTTTACATCCATAATATCCAATTAAAGTGACAATTAAAGCAAATATATATCCACTTGCAATACCAATAACAAAAGGAATTAATTTAATTGTGCCTTTTCCATAATGTGAAGCAAGGGCAGTAGCAATTAATCCAACTAAACCAGACATAATTGCAAACCAGTTATAATCGTTTGAATTAGTTGTTGTGATAAATGAAACTGCACTAGTAGATAAAGATAAACCAATTACCATGATTATTGGACCAACTATAATTGGAGGAAGCAATTTATCTAACCATTTTGTTCCAACAAATTTAATAATAATTGCAATAATTGTATATACAAGTCCTACCATTACCATTCCTAAAATAAGGGCGAGGTAGTTCATTCCAAATTCACTTGTACCTTCTTTTGCAATTAAACCAATTGCAAGAGCAGATGACATAGGTGAAATATAAGCAAATGATGAAGATAAAAATACAGGGGATTTAAATTTTGTTACTACTATATAAAACATAGTACCAATACCTGCACTAATTAAAGTGGCTGCAATTGGTAGCCCAGTTAGTAAAGGCACAGTGATACATGCTACAAGCATTGCAAGGATGTGCTGAATACTAAATAAAAACCAATCTTGTATTCGCTTAGGTTTTTGATCGACGTCTAAGACTAAATTATTGTTTTGTTTTTCCATATGTTCCCTCCTAATAAAAAAAGCTTAGTGAATAAACACTAAGCTTTAAATAAACAATAATAATGGAAATTAAATTTAGAAACAAATCTTACCTTGTTTTTAATTTTAGGATTACTTGCTTTTAAAATTCTTTTCTCCATATTGGTAATAATTTATACTAATAAACAAACTTTGTAAAGACTTTTTTTACTTTTTTTTAAAAAAGAAGAGATAATTGTCGACTAAAAAAGACTATTGTCTAACCTAATTAGGTCTTTCAATAGTCTAATTTATTAGTAAATTACCAAGTGTCTCTTACTTGTCTAAGAGGTTTTTGATATTCAACACTTGAATTAATTTTGAAGTAATCGAATTTATATACAATGGCGTTATCAATAACAGTGTAGCAGAAGTCATTCATATATGTTCTTTGATAATAACCATCAATATATTGGATACCATTATCTTCAGTTGTAAAGCAGAGATAATATTGGTTATCTAAGTATTTGATTTCTGTATAATCAATTTCAAATCCCCATTTATGATATGTATCTACTTCATAGATTTTCTTTCTTGAATAGTTACAATGATTATCATAATATCCTACATAATAATCGTGGTCGTCATTTATATAACCACAGTTAACTACGTTCATTTCACCTTTATATAAACCAGCAGATTTTTCGAATAAATCTTGATTATTTGCGTGGAATCCACAGAAAGTTAAGTAATCTTGAATTGTATAATCAGATGTACAATATTCACTAGCATAACTTCTAAAGCTATTAGCAACTCCATCTACTGTAGTAAAATCAGCATTATATGCATATGCATTTTGTTCACCATAACGTTTACCATGAGTTTCATCATAACCAAATAACAAACCTTGACGTGAATCACCTTCAATTTGTTCATAATGATCAAATGTCAATGTACATAATCTAGTGGAATATTCTTTATTAGTAGGAAGGTAGATGTTAAGTCCATTATTCATCTTATCTTCATAATCTTTCATAGACTCTAATTGATTCTTGAATAAGAGGTTAACTTGGTTAACTTGAGTAGCCATTGTAGATAACATAGATTCATAAGTGGCTTTTGCTGCAGCACCTTTACCTTGAATTAAATAATACATTTGGAATTTAGCAAGGTTAGCAGTTAAGAATAAGACACTATCAATATAAGCGATAAAGCTACGTACGTTTTTTAAACGTTGAATTGACCAAACATCATAACTTGCAATTGTTTGGAAATAGTAATAGAAAATAGATTTTCCAGAAGCATCGTTAGGTCTTAAAATATAGTTAGCTAAATTTGTAACATATGAAGCTAAAGGAAGACCATTAGATAATAAATCTTTAACTGCATCATTATAATAATCTAATCTTGCTTGCTCTAAGGCTTCTTCAGGAATAGTATCATCATTTTCCATGTCAGCTAATTGTTGAATACCAACACAAGAGAATTTGCCATAGTTGAATTGAGTTTCTTTAATTTGTTTAAGTAATGGACTTAAGACTTGTTCAGAATGATCTTTTTCCATTTTATCAACAATAGCATTTAATTTGCTTTCGATTTGACTTAATTGTTGTTGGATTTTTTCTAATGTTTTAGCAGTAGCATCTCTTAAATCAATACCGCACTCTTTTAAAAGAGAAATGACTAATGTTTTACCATAAGTTCCTATACCACCAGCCATAGCGGATGCACCTTTAGAAACTATATCTAAGATCATATCATTTATTATGTCATCATCAGGTTCAGCGGATAATTTTTTATTACCTTCACTTGTATATAAAGTGGTATCTAAAGTTAGAACTGATGAATCTCCATTACTAGATGAAGAGGATGAACTGCTTGTAGGATTACAAGAAGTGACAGAAAGGATAGAAGAGAATAAGATTCCCATTAACGATAATTTTTTGAATTTCATAAGATTTTCTCCTTTTGTAAAGTGATTTGTTTTCTCTTTACACTAATATTGTATCACTTTTATTTTAAAAAGCAACACTTTTATATAATTTGTAAACAAAAAATTAAAAAATAATACATAGTATACTAAATTG